>CAJWWA010000044.1 GCA_913048495.1 uncultured Halieaceae bacterium | reverse complement strand
CCGACCCGTCGGGGCCCGCCGGCGTCGAGCGCATCGACGGTCGCGTCGATAATCGACAGGAAGGGCACGGTCACCGCGGCTCGGATGTCGTCCTCCCAGGCATGCGCCGTGTTACACACCATCACCAGCACGTCCGCCCCCGCACGCTCCAGGCCCCGGGCCATGGCCGCGAGCGCCGGACCGACGCTGGCCGAGCGGCCGGCGATGGCATCGTGGCGGTTGGGCACGGCCGGGTTGTGGTCGACGAGGAGGCGAAGGTGGTCCTGGTCCGACGGCGCCGGCGTCGCGGCGATCAGCCGGGCCATGAAATCCACGGTTGCCGCCGGACCCAGCCCGCCGAGCACGCCCACGGTGGGGCGGGCACTCACGACGCCGCTTCCTCCGGGCGCGGACCGCCGAAGCGGAAGCAGGGCCGGTAGGTGGACGGGTCGATGCGCATGCGCCCCTGGCTCACGAAGGCCTCGAGCAACTGGCCCAGCCCCGCGACCACGTCGCCCTCGCCGTACAGGCAGTAGGGCCCGTACTGCTCCACGGCACGCACGCCGAAGTCCTTGACGTTGCCGGCGACGATGCCCGAGAAGGCCCGGCGCAGCTCGGCGATGAGCACGTGCCGCGGCTGGTCCCGGTGCAGGGCCAGGGCCGCCATGTTCTCGTGACTCGGCACGAAGGGCTGCTGCAGCTCCTCCGGGATGTGCAGCTTCCAGTGGAAACTGAACGACTCGCTGCGCTCGATGCGCTGGCGGCGCACATCCTTTACGGCGCGCTTCATGGCGCGCGCCACCGCCGGCGCATCGCCGGTGATGATCTCGTAGTGCTCGGCGACCTCGTCCCCCAGCGCGGCGCGCAGGAAGCGGTCGATGTCGCGGAAATAGCTCGCGCTCTCGGCCGGCCCGGTGAAGATGAGCGGCAGCTCGACGCCGGCGTTGTCCGGGTGCAGCTTGATGCCGAGGAGGAAAAGAATCTCCTCGGCGGTGCCGACGCCGCCGGGGAAAACGACGAGGCCATGGGCGATCCGCACAAAGGCCTCCAGCCGCTTCTCGATGTCCGGCAGGATAACCAGCTCGTTGACGATGGCGTTGGGCGATTCCG
Organism: uncultured Halieaceae bacterium; assembly: GCA_913048495.1. Taxonomy (GTDB): domain Bacteria; phylum Pseudomonadota; class Gammaproteobacteria; order Pseudomonadales; family Halieaceae; genus Pseudohaliea. The sequence continues at coordinate 16,510 of CAJWWA010000044.1, read as the reverse complement.
CGGCGATGATCCCCGGCTCCGACACGCCGAGGAAGCGGCCGTCGCGGTTCAGCTGCTTGGCATGGGCGATGGCGGCGCCCTTCATGGGTCCTTTCATGGCGCCGGCACCGCAGCCGGTGCAGATATCGAAGCCGCGAAGCCCGAGGGAGTAGCCGACGTTCTTCGAGTAGTCGTATTCCCCCCGGGGGATCGAGTGCCCCCCCCAGCACACCACCAGGCGCGGCTGCAGGTTGCTGCGCACCACGTTGGCATTGCGCAGGATGCGGAACACGGCGTCGGTGATGCCGTCGGGGGTCGTGAGGTCGAAGGCCTGCTGCTCGGCGAGCTTGTGCTCGGTGAAGATGATGTCGCGCAGCGCCGCGAACAGGTGGCTGCGGATACCGGCAATCATGCGCCCGTCGACGAAGGCCTGCGCCGGTGCGTTGCTCAGCACCAGCTGCAGGCCGCGCGGCTCCGGCACCACCTCGATGGCGAAATCGCGGTAGGCATCGTAGACCGCGCGGGCATCGTCCGTGCCGCCGTCCGTGTTGAGGATGGCCAGCGCGCAGCGCCGGAACAGCTCGTGGCTGGACGCGTCGGCGTTGGCGAGGCTGGCCATCTCGCGCCGGGACAGCAGGTCGAGCGTCTGCAGGGGGCGCACGGAAGCGCGCACCACGCGCGGGGCGGTGCCGGGCGGCGGGCTGAGTTCGTCTTCGTTCATGCCATCCAGTATACCCGCCGATTGTTACCTCTAGCCGCGTTGCCGCGGCAGCTCCGGTAAAAGTGACCATCTTTTGTCGCAACCGGCGGGTGGGCCGAAGCGTCACCCGGGGAGTACCACTCCAGGCAGCGTGGTGAAACACGCGGCGCACGCACAGCGAAAACCTGATTGGAGGAACAGCCATGAACATCGCGAAACGGATTCTCCTCGCCCCGGCCGCCGCGCTGGCGCTGGCCGCAGCGGGTACCGCCCTGGCCGCCCACCACGAGGGTGCGCACGACGAGGACAGCCCCGACATCGTCGAGATCGCCGCCGGGAACGAGGATTTCAGCACCCTGGTTGCGGCGCTGAAGGCGGCCGGCCTGGTCGACACGCTGGCGGGCGAGGGTCCGTTCACGGTCTTCGCGCCCACGAACGCGGCCTTCGCCGCGCTGCCCGACGGCACCGTCGAGAGCCTCCTCGAGCCCGCCAACAAGGCGCAGCTGACCGCCGTGCTGACCTACCACGTCGTCCCCGGGGCGGTCTACGCCGGCGACGTGGTCGAGCTGTCCAGCGCCACGACGGTCCAGGGCGGTGACCTCAGCATCACCAGCGAGAACGGGCGCGTGATGATCGACGGCGCGGAAGTCGTCAAGACCGACATCGAGGCGGAAAACGGCGTGATCCACGTGATCGACGAAGTCCTGATGCCATAGACGTAGCGCGGCGCGCGCCACCCCGGCCGCGGCCTCCCGGTGGGGGTCGCGGTCACCGGCCGGCGGTGGCTAGAAGGCGACCAGGACGCTGAAGGCACCGAAGCTCGCGTTGTCCCGCTGGCCCTCGAACTCGTCGCTGCGAAACACGTGGTTGTAGGCCAGCTGGAAACCGCGGAAGCTGGCCACGGCGCCAACCTGGAGATCGCCGACCAGCGGCAGCTTCTCTACCTTCGCGCTGTCGCGGAAGGTATTGCCATCGAGGAAGATATTCTGCGCGACCGCGCGCGCCTCGATGCTGGCATAGAGATACCAGCCCCGATCACTCGCCTCCACCAGGCCCGCCCCGGGCACCGACGGCTGTATCCGCGGCGGGCCGAACTGGTCGGCGATATCGTCCCCGAACAGCAGGCTCGCGCCGAAGTTCGCGTAGGTAAACACGTTGCCCAGGGCGAAGCCGCCGTGCGGCGACAGCGTGACCTCGAAGGGACCCACGGGTCTCGGCGTCATGTTCCAGCGCCGCTGGTAGGTCGCCATGAGCGCCGGCTCGTTCTCGAGCTGGTATTCCCAGCCCTGCGGGTCATCCGAGCCGATGAGCTGGTGGAACCAGTCCTGCGTCGGCCCGGCGAGGGACGCGGGGCCGACGACGCCCAGGGACAGTTCCAGGCTGTTCAGCTCGCGCTCGCTGCGCCCGCTGATGCCGGCGGTGGCGTAAAGCCAGCCGGCATAGGGCCGGTCCGCCGGGTCCGGCGGGTCGAGGGTGATGTCGCGCGGGGTGTACATGTTCTGGCCAACGCTGATGACCGTGCGGTAGTCGGCCCCCGCCGGGAAGAGCCCGGTGCGATCCGACGTATCGCGCAGCCAGTCCGGCGTCACGTTGCGCGGCAGGATCCGCCCGAGGCGGATGCCGTTGGTGTAGTGGCGGTCCGTGTCGCTGAAGACATCATTTTCGATCACTAGCCCCCACGCCCCCTCGTCGTCGGCAGCCCGCGGCGCTCCGCCGGCCGCGACCGCGGCCAGGCAGGCGAGGAGGAGCGCCCGCCCGGCCGGCGGCGCCGCCCGCGCGCTCACGGCAGCGCTGCTTCGACGGCGAGGGCGAGCCCCCGGCCCGGCGCGTCGAGGCCCGAGCCGTGCTCCCGGTAGCGGCTATCGAGCACGTTGTCGAGGCCGACGGTCACGGTCCAGCGTTCGCCCAGGTCGCGCTCTGCGCGCAGGTGCCAGGCGGCCCAGCCGTCGGTCCCGTTCGGGTCGATCCGCGGGTCGAGTACATCCCGTGGACTGAGCCGGTCCTGTTCCGCCGCGAACTGAAGCACCGCGCGGCCGCGCCAGGGCCCCGCCGGATCCCAGGCCAGGGCGAGGCGGCCATTGAACGGGGGAATGCGGTCACCGGGGACGGTGGTGCCGTCACCGGACCGGTCCTCACCGCGGGTCCAGTTCGCCGTGGCGTCCAGGGCGAGACGCGGTGACAGCTGCGCCCGCAGGCCGAGCTCGGCGCCGTGGAGGCGGGAGCGGCCGATGTTCTCGCTGGTGACGACGATGCGGCCCGTGGAAGTCAGCTCGCCGGTCTCGACGCTGGTGATCCGGTCCTCGTAATCGAGGTGGAAGAACACCAGTTCCGCCCGCGCAGCCTGGCCCTCCCAGCGCAGGCCGATATCTGAGCTCAGCACCGTTTCCGGCCCCAGGTCGCTGTTCGCGACATTGAAACGGTTGCCCGGCCGCGGCCCGAGTGTGCCCAGGTCGAAGATATTGGGCACGCGAAAACCCTCGGCGACGTTCGCCAGCAGAGTGAAGCCGCCGCCCAGCGCCTGGCGCAGGCCCAGCTGCAGGCTGAGGTCGTCGGGTTCGAGCCGCGCGCCGGGGTCCAGGGCCGTCGCGGCGAGCTCCACGCGGTAGCGGCTGTAGCGGCCGCCAAGCTCGATGCTCGTGCCCGGCCCCGGCGACCACGCGTGGGTGAGGAACAGCGCGGCGCTCGCCAGCGTCGAGCCGTCCGGGAAGCGCGCACCGACGACCGCCGGTTCGGCGTCGCCGGCCGCGACCTGGCGCGCGCTGTGCACGGTGTCACTGGTCAGGTCCATACCGTAGCGGGTGCGGTACGCCCCGGACCAGCGCTTCGCCAGCACCAGCGACGCGCTGTAGAGGTCGCTGCGGTTCTGCTCCGTGAACAGGAGCGGGCTGCCGAAATCGCGGGTCTCGCGGTCATCGATGATGCGCTGCCAGCCCAGCTGCAGCCGCGCCTGGTCCGCCCAGGGCCGATCGACGGCGGGTTCGTACACCAGGCCGAGGAAGGACCGCTCATTGGGTGAGAACTCGAAGACAGAAGACGACGGTTCGACCTGCCCATACCCCGGCACCAGCTCATCGACCCGCGGCGTCGAAGGCTGCTCCAGGTGCTGCGCCAGCAGGCGCCACTCGCCGCCCGCCGGCAGGCGATGGCGCGTCATGAGGTTGACGCCCCGGCTCTCGTAGCCGCTGGGCGCCACCGTTTCGCCGCCCCCGGTCTCGCGGTCGTCGATGGCCACCCATTGCGCCGCCAGCTCCACGGCGTTGTCCCTGTCGCCCCAGGCCACACCGCCGGTGCCCTGGCGGCCGTTGTCGCTGGACACCCAGGCGGCGCGGCCGAAGGCTGTCAGGGGCCGGTCGAAGGCCGGCGGGCGGGTCACGACCTGCACCGCACCGCCCATGGCGTCACTGCCGTAGAGCGTCGCCACGGCGCCGCGGGCGACCTCGACGCTGGCGATGCCGGCCGTCGGTACCAGCCCGAGGTACTGGTTCGGGGCGCTGCGGTAGAAGGCGTTATTCAGGCGGAAGCCGTCCACGAGGTGCAGCACCTGGCTGCCCTTGAGACCGCGGACGATGGGAATGCCCTGGCCCGGCGTAGTCTGCTGGACAAAGGTGCCCGGCATGCCGCGGAACAGGTCCGACGGCAGCACCGGTGCGGTTTCACTGGCATCGGCCGGGAGCCGGCGGCTCACGGCGACGCTGGCGCTGCGGGCCGGGGAAGCGAGGCGCCGGGCAGTCACCTCCACGACCTCGAGCGCCGGCGCTGCCGGTGCGCTCTTCGCGGCAACGGGCGCAGCCGCCGCCAGGCAGAGGCCGGCGAGAGCCAGCCGCCGCGCCCCGCAGGCGCGCCGGCGGCGGCGGTTGCTGGTCACTCCCCGGCCGGGACGACCTGGCCGGTGCTCCAGGGAGCGCCGGCCTCGAGCAGCGCCGCGCGCAGGGCAGGCAGCTCCGTCTCGAGGATGCCGTTCAGCTGCTCGCGCAGCGGAGCGAGCGCCTCGCGCGCGTAGGCGAGGGACTGCCGGTGTGCCGGCGTCGGCCCGTAGCTGGAACTGCTCACGCCCATCTTCGCGTGGGACAGCCAGTTGCCGACCCGGTGTACCTCGTCGGCGCCGATGGCCTGCTTCGAGCGGTGGCCGTTGAGCCCCTGGTCGAGTTCATAGAGACGCTGGCGCAGGTCGTGCAGCCTCGCGTCGAGCTCGCCTGGGGCCGCGGGCGTTTTCGCCAGCGCCGTCTGCATCGCCTCGACCGTCTCGACCGCATCGTCCAGCGCGTAACGCGCGGCGCTCAGTTGCCCTTCCACGGCGGCGACGGCCTGCCAGAAGGCGTGCACTTCCGCCATCGGGGCACCCGCTAGCGCCCCCTCGTAGAGCCGCTCCACCGCGAAGCTGACCGGCCCGGCAAGCGCGCGGGTCTCGCCGTTCTCCTCGAGGACCAGTTCGGCGCTGTACTCGCCGGGCGCCACGAGGAAACCTTTCGGCGGCAGCCCCTGCCAATTGTCGGGGGTCTCGATGGAGCCCTGGTAGGGGTGCCGGAGATCCCAGGCCACGCGGTGAAAGCCTTTCTCCGCGGGTGCCGGCACCCGGCGGATCACCGTGCCGTCCGCGTCGCGGATGACCAGCTCAAGGGCTGGCGCCGCCTCGCGCCGCTCGGCCTCGAGGGCCTCCCAGGCCGGGAACGCGATCGCCTTGCCGCTTTCCCGGCGGGCTTTCTCGTCGGCCTGGCGCTTCGCTTCACGGCTTTCGAAACCCTCGGCGAGATGGTAGGTCAGCACGGCGCCGAAGGGCGGGTTGTCGGCGACGTAGAGCGCATCGCCCTGGCTGCCCCGGCGGGTGGAACCGAGCACGCCGCGCTCGTGGTACCAGTCCGCGTCGCGCGGCGTGAACAGGGTCGCCTCGGCTTCGAGCATCTCCGGGGTCAGCTCGCGCAGCGGCGTGTAGTCGTCGAGGACGAAGAAACCGCGGCCGAAGCTCGCGGCCACCAGGTCGTTCTCGCGGCGCTGGATCTGGATGTCGCGCAGCGGGATCGTCGGCATGTTGCCGTCGAGCTCGTGCCAGCTGTCGCCCGCATCGATGGTGAAGAAAACGCCGAACTCCGTGGCCGCGAACAAGAGCTCCGGTCGCACGTGGTCCTGCACCAGGCGCCAGACCAGGTGCTTTTCGGGCAGGTCACCGGCGATACTCTTCCAGCTCTTACCGCGGTCCCGGCTCACCAGCAGGTACGGTGCGAAGTCACCGTACTTGTGGTTGTCCAGTGCCACGTACACCGTGTCCGGGTCGTGCAGATCGGCGCGGATGTCATTGACGAAGGCGCGTTCGGGCACCCCCGGCAGCTTGCCCACTTCGAGCCGCCGCCAGTTCTCACCGCCGTCCTCGGAAACGGCGATCAGGCCGTCATCGGTACCGGCGTAGAGCAGCCCCTCGACGAGCGGCGACTCGGCGAGGGAGGTAATGGTGTTGTACATCGACATGGCGAACAGGTCCCAGGGCGCGTCCCAGCCCCAGGTCCGGTTCATGAGCGGCAGGTCTACCCGCTTCTCGTCACGGGTGAGGTCACCGGAGATCGCCGTCCAGCTGTCGCCGCGGTCGTCCGAGCGCCAGACGCGCTGCGACGCATAGTAGAGACGGGTCGGCTGGTGCGGGCTGACCAGGATCGGCGAATCCCAGTTGAAGCGCTCCGGCGGGTCGCCCGGCGCCGGCTGCGGCTGGATATAGACCGTCTCGCCGGTGGTGAGGTCGATGCGGTTCAGGTTCCCCTGCTGCCACTCGGCGTAGAGGATGTCCGGGTTGCCGGGCTCCGTGGCCGGCTGGTGGCCGTCCGCACCCAGGACCACTTCCCAGTCCGCATTGCGGATGCCGTGCACGTTGTCCGTACGTGCGGGGCCGCCCTGGGTGTTGTTGTCCTGGGTGCCGCCGTAGATGTTGTAGAAGGGCTCACTGTCATCGAGCGCCAGCTTGTAGTACTGGGTGACCGGCAGGTTGGCCACGAAGCGCCAGGTCTCGCCGCGGTCCCAGCTCTCGTAGAGGCCGCCGTCCGACCCCATCATCAGGTAGTCCGGATCGTCGGGGTGGAAGTTGATGGCGTGGATGTCGCTGTGCTGCGTCTGCGTCGCCATGGTCTCGAAGGTCCCGCCGCCGTCCGTGGACTTCTGCACGCGCACGCCGACGAGGTAGAGCTCGTCGAAGCGGTGCGGGCTGGCGTAGAGCTCCTGGTAGTAGTGCGGGCCGGTGCCGCCGGCGACGGCATCGGCGCCCTTCTCCCAGGACGCGCCGCGGTCGGCGGAGCGCCAGACCCCCCCGGTGCGGCGGTCAAGCTCGATGGCGGCGTAGACGACGTCCGGGTCCTGGGGCGAGATGGCGAGGCCGATCTTGCCCATGTTGCCTTCCGGCAGGCCCTTCTCGAGGCGGGTCCAGCTGCGGCCGCCGTCCTCGGAGCGATGCAGGCCGCTCTCCGGCCCGCCGCCCATGTACGCGGCCACCGTGCGGTGATGCTGCCAGGTAGCGGCGTACAGCCGGTCCGGGTTGTGCGGGTCGATGACCAGGTCGGTGACCCCGGTCCACTGGCCGCCGCCGAGGGTCTTCTCCCAGGTCTCGCCACCGTCCGTGGTCATATAAAGCCCGCGCTCGCCGCCGGGGGACCAGAGCGGCCCCTGCACGGCGACCCAGACAGTGTCGGGATCCTCGGGATGCACGACGATCGTGGAAATGTGCTCGGACTCGGCCAGCCCCATGTTCTGCCAGCTCTTGCCGCCGTCATCGGAGCGGTAGATGCCGTCGCCGAAGCCGACGTGGCGGCCGCCGACGTTCTCACCGGTGCCGACCCAGACCCGGCTCGGGTTGCCCGGATCGACAGCGACGGAGCCGATGGAGTAAACGGGCTGTTCGTCGAAGACCGGCGTCCAGGTGGTGCCGGCATTGGTCGTCTTCCACACGCCGCCGGAGCCCACGCCCACGTACCAGACGCTGTGGTCCGTCGGGTCCCAGGCGACATCGGCGATGCGGCCGGACATGAAGGCCGGGCCGATGTTGCGCCAGGCGAGGCCGGCGAAGGGGCTCTCCTCCACTGCCTTTTCTTGCGCCTCCACCGCACCGGCCACGCCGGACGTCACGGCGGCGACTAGGCAGGTGAGGGAGATAGCGGTGGCTGCACGTCGGATCATGCTGTTACTCCGGTTCGGGAAAGGGGCGAATGGTAGCATCCTCGCGCTCGAGGAAAAGCGCCTCCCGGGGGTGGACGCACACACAAAAGACCCCGGGGCGCCTGCGCGCCCCGGGGCTTCAAGGACCTTTCAGGGGTTTCCGGGTCGGCTCAGCCTACGAAGGCCTTGCGCGGCTCGCTGACGCCCTCGGCTTCCGTGCCCTTGAGGTAGGCGAGCATCGTGTCCGCATCGGAGACCTCGAAGGGGTCCGTCGGGCAGTTGTCGCCGAAGTCAGCCTCGACGAACATCTTCTCGATCACGCCGTCGTTGACCAGCATGGAGTAGCGCCAGGAGCGCATGCCGAAGCCCAGGTTGGACTTGTCGACCAGCATGCCCATCTTGCGGGAGAACTCGCCGTTGCCGTCGGGCAGCAGGAAGATGTTCTTGTTGCCCTGCTCCTTACCCCACTTGAACATGACGAAGGCGTCGTTCACGGACAGGCAGACCAACTCGTCGACGCCCTGCGCCTTGAACTCGTCGTAGAGCTCGTCGTAGCGCGGCAGGTGGTTCGAGGAACAGGTGGGCGTGAAGGCGCCCGGCAGGGCGAACAGGACCACCTTCTTGCCGCCGAAGATGTCGGCCGTGGTCTTGTCTTCCCAGCGATAGGGGTTGTCGCCGCCGATGGACTCATCGCGGACACGACACTTGAAGGTGACTTCCGGAACGCGTTGCTGCGTGCTCATGGGTAAATCCTCCTTGAACGGGGTTTGCATTGCTTGCATGGCAAAGGTTGGGGCGATTGCCCGTTACTTCAATACGATACGGTTGCCGATTGCATCGGTGAAACGGTAATTAGTGATAAGATTGATCGGGCGCGTCGATCAGGCGCCCCCACGGGCCCGGACGTCGCCCGTCGCAGGGTCGTTGATGCTGTCCCGGCAGCATACGGACCACCGGTGACGAAACGCTTGACGAGCGCGTCTTTTGGGATTAAATTCCCAACATGGCCGATGAACTCACAAGCGCCCTCCGTCACGCCGTCTACCGGATGCTCAGGCCCCTGGTCCGCATCCTGCTGCGGCACGGCATGGCCTACGGTACCTTTGCCGAGCTCGCGCGCAAGGCGTACACCGACGAGGGGCTGCGCCACCTCGAGGCCCTGGGCAAGCGTCCGAGCATTTCCGCCGTGTCCGCGCTGACGGGGCTCACGCGCAAGGAAGCCAAGCGGGTCCACGAACTCGACCTCGATGCCGGCAGCGACCGGACCCGGCGCTACAACCGGGCGATCCGCGTGGTCAGCGGCTGGCTGGTGGACCCGCGTTTTCACGACGACCGGGGCGAGCCGGCGGCCCTGCCGCTGGAAGGGCCGCACAGCTTTGCCGAGCTGGTAAAGGACTACAGTGGCGACATCCCCCCCAGCGCCATGCTGACGATCCTCGAAGCCAGCAATACCGCCGCCGTGGAAGAAGACCGCGTGATCCTCCGCGAGCGGGCCTACCTGCCGACGCAGACGCCGGTGGAGCACATCGAGATCCTCGGCCAGGACGTCGGTGAACTGGTCGGTACCATCGGCCACAATATCAGCAGCGAGAAGACCCGGCGGGTCTTTCAGCGCAAGGTCTCCAACAGCAGCGTGCGCGAGAGCGCCCTGCCCGCCTTCCGGGCCCTGTCCACCGAGCAATCCCAGGCGCTGCTGGAGACGTATCACAAGTGGCTTTCCGAGCACCAGGTGGACCCCGACGCCGACGAGGACGAGCGCGCCCGCTACGTCGCCGTCGGCATCTACTACTACGACGACGAAATCGACGAGGATCCGGAACGATGATCGCCGCCTCCCTTCGCCTGGCCGCCTGCGCGACCTTCCTTGTCCTGGTAACCGCCTGTGGTGGCGGCGGTGGAGGCGGCGGCATCGGCGGCACCGGCCTGACCAGCAGCGGCACCATCAGCGGTACGGGCAGCATCTTCGTCAACGGCGTGCGCTTCGACGTCGACGAGGCGGAGATTACCGTCAACGGCGAGAGCGCCGGCGAGACCGATCTCGGCCTGGGCATGGTGGTCACGGTCACGGGTACCGTGGACGACGATGGCGCGAACGGTACGGCCGAGCGCGTCGTTTTCGAGGCCGAGCTGAAGGGACCGGTGGACAGCCTCGTCGCCAATGCCGACGGCACCACGCTGCAGCTGACGATCCTCGACCGCCTGGTCATCGCGGAGCGCACCGGTACGGTATTCGAGGACGTCTCCTTCGACAGCCTCGCCGTCGGCGACGTGGTCGAGGTCTCCGGCTACGAGGAAGCGGACGGGCGCCTCCGGGCCACGCGCATCGATCGCGACGATGACTTCCTCCCGGGGCAGGACACGGTCACCCTGAAGGGGGTGGTTGCCGGCCTCGCGGGCAGTACGTTCTTCCTCGGCGATCGCGCCGTCGATGCAGGCAATGCGACCCTGGAGGACCTGCCCGGCGACGCGCTCGCCAACGGTCAGCGGGTCGAGGTGCGCGGGACGCTGCAGGATGGCACGCTGGTCGCGCAGCGAGTCAGCGGCGAGGACGACCCCGGCGCGCGGTTCACTGCCGGCGAGGCCGCGCGCGTCGAGGGCGCAATCACCGGCTACGTCGACGACGGCAATTTCCGCGTCGGCGGCGTGCCCGTCGATGCCACAGGCGCCGCCCGGGAACCGGCGGGGCTGGTCCTCCGCGACGGCGCCGTGGTCGAGATCGACGGCAACTGGGACGGCAGCACGCTCCTCGCGGAGCGTATACAGGCGCGGCGCGGCCGCATCAAGCTGGAGGCTCCGGCGACAGCCGTCGATGCAGCGGCCGGCACCGTGACCCTGGGCTTTGCCGGCGGAACCGTCGAGCTCAGCACCGACAGCCGCACGCTGTTCGACGATGACCGGGACGACCTGCCTTTCCTCACCATCGGCGACCTGCGCAGCGGCGACTACCTCGAGGCCGAGGCGGTGCAGGACGGCGCCCGCCTCCTGGCCACCCGCATCGACCGCGACGAGGACGACGACGAGCGTCTGCTGCAGGCCCCGGTCGAAGCGTTCGTGCCCGGCAGCAGCCTGACCCTCCTCGGGGTGACCTTCACCACGGCCGGCGCCGAGTTCGAGAACGCGGTGGATGACGACATCGAGCCCGAAGCGTTCTACGCCAACCTCGACATCGGTGCCCTGGTGAAAGTCGACGACGAGGACAACGACGGCAATGCCGAGGAAGTCGAATTCGAGTTCGCAGCGGTCCTCGACGGGGATCGCGACTTCCGCGACGACGACGAGGAGCCCGTGACACCGGGCGACCTGCCGCCCGTGATCATCGACTTCATCAGCGCCAACTACCCGGGCAAGGACATCGCGGCAGCGTTCCGCGAGGAGGACGAGTACACGGTCATCCTGGTGAATGGCATCGAGCTGACCTTCGACCTCGACGGCAACCTCCTCGAGGCGGACCATGACAGCGGGGACGACTTCACGGAGGAAGAGGGTTTCGATGATGATGCCGACGACCCTGAGTCAGGTGGCGATGAAGCGGAAGATGACGATGCCGGTGAAGATGATGGTGCCGCAGACATGGATGACGTCGGCGACGCGGAAGACGAAGACGATGACGCGAATCCCGACGACTAAGATGATGAGCTGGACGACTGAACCGAACCATTGAGCCGGACGATCGGGCCCCTGGCGCCATGCAGCACGCAACACAGCCTTCAATCTGTGAACCGGTTCCTTTTCTTGCATGCCTGCTCGGGCTAATTTGTCATAATGGGGAAATCCACCCAAAAGGTATTGCGACACGCTGTCTATCGACTGCTCAGGCCCCTGTCGCGCGTCCTGATGCGGCATGGTATGGCCTGGGGCAGCTTCATGGAAATCGCGCGAAAGGCGTGGGTCGACGAGGCCTATCGGCAAGTAGCAGCGCGCGGGAAACGCCCAACTATCTCCGCCGTCTCCGCGCTCACCGGGCTCACAAGAAAGGAAACGAAGCGCATCCGCGACGAGGTCATCGACGACGACGGCGAGCGTGACCTGCGCTATAACCGGGCAATCCGCGTTGTCAGCGGCTGGACGGGCGATGATCGCTTTCTGGACAGCGACAAAAACCCGGCGGAGCTTCCCATCGAAGGTGACAGGAGCTTCACCACGCTGGTAAAGGACTACAGCGGCGACATCCCGCCGGTGGCCATGCTCGCTATTCTGGAGACCAGCAACACCGTCGCCGTAGCCGACGGTCGGGTGCGGCTCCTCGAGCGGGCGTACATCCCTGCAGCTACGCCCGCCGAGCATCTCGCGCTGCTCGGCGCCGATACCGGCGAATTCGTTGCGGCTATCGGACATAACTTCGCCTCACCGCGGGAGGCGCGGGTCTATCAGCGCAAGGTCTCCAATCCCAACGTCAACGCGGCCTCGCTGAAGGAATTCCGCCATTTCTCCAACGCGCAGTCGCAAGCGTTGCTGGAGCGCTACCACCACTGGCTCACGGAGCACGAGGTCAACCCGGCGGATGCCGACGCGGTGGCGCGCTATGTCGCCGTCGGTGTCTACTATTACGACGATTCACTGGACGGGGAGCCCCCCCAATGAGCGCCCAACGGACCGGACCGCTCAGGGCTACCGGCCTGCTGACTGCCGTTACACTGCTAGCCGCCTGCGGGGGCGGCAGTGGCGGTGAACGGCTGGCCGCCGTCGATCCGAGCCCACCCGGCAGTAGCGGCGGCATTGGCGGCAGCGGTGTGACCACCAGCGGAACGATTACCGGCTCAGGCTCTATCTTCGTAAATGGCCAGCGCTTCGCCATCGATGACGCCGCAATCACCGTGAACGGCGAACCGGCCAACGAGGCGGCATTAGCCCTCGGTATGGTCGTGACTGTAGCCGGCAGCATCGGCGACGACGACGGAGACGGCACTGCGAGAACCGTCAAGGCATTTACCGCCCTTCGCGGCATCGCAGCGGACCTGAAGCGTGATGATGATGGCAACAGTCTGCAACTCAGGCTCCTGGGGACCGATGTGATTGTAGAGCGGGAAGGCACGGTCTTCGCGGGCACCGATTTCGACAGCCTCGCGCCCGGATCCCGCCTGGCGATTGACGGTTTTACGGGGGTCGACGGACGCCTGCGCGCTACGCGCATCATGGCTGCCGCTGGCGTGGAGGCGGCGCTCCTGGCCGGCACCATCAGCGCACTGAACGGTACCACTTTCCTTCTGGACGAACAGCCCGTGGATGCAGCCGGCGCAGTGCTGGAGGGCCTCCCCGCAGACCTCAAGGACGGTTTGCGGGTTCAGGTCCGTGGCAACCTGGAAGGCGAGGTGCTGCGGGCAGTACGAGTGAGCGGCGGAACCGGGCCGACCGAAGCGCTCGACGATGGCGATGCTCTGCGCCTGGAGGGCCGTGTAGCGAGACTGGATGTCGACACTTTCCTGCTCGGCGGCATCCGGATTCTCGCCGCCGGTGCCGAACGCATGCCCGCCGACCTGGACCTCGCGGAAGGCCTTGTCGTGGAGGCCACCGGTCACTGGAACGGTGAGGCGCTGGTCGCCGACACGCTGACTAACCGCCGCGGGACGCTGCGACTGGCGGCGACACTCAGTGCCATCGACAACGAAGCAGGGACGCTGGCGCTGCAATTGCCCACCGACAGCATTGCGCTTGCAACGGATCGACGCACCCTGGTGGAGGACGCCCGGGACGGCCTGCCATTCCCATCGATCGAAGACCTGCGTACGGGTGACTACGTCAAGGTGGAAGCGCTACGTGACGGGGACCGGCTGCTGGTGACGCGAATCGACCGTGGCGCCGATACGCCAGCCCGGGTGCTGCAGGCGCCGGTAGAGGATTTCACAGCACCGGCGACAATCACGCTCCTTGGACTCTCCGTTGCAGTCGACGAAGCCCGTTTCCAGAATGCAGTCGATACAGATATTGACAGGGGAGCATTCTTCGACAGCCTATCTCGAGGCGCCCTCGTGCGTACCGTCGATGAGGATGGGGATGGCCGCGCCGAGGTCGTTGAGTTCGAATTCCCCCGCGCCCTCGACGGGGAACTGGCCTTCCGCGACGAGATAAGTGTTCCCCTTGTTGGTGACAAGGCGCTGCCGGCAAACATTCTCACTGACCTGACCAGCCGATTCGCAGCACAGGACATCGCCGGTGCATGGCTGGACGAGGATGAGTACGAGGTCGCGCTTGCGGACGGCACGCGGCTCTTCTACACAGCAGACGGTGCTCTGCTCGACAGCAGCGGCCCAAGCGCGGAAGCCGGCCACGTCACCTCAGACGGCGGATCGATACCGCCCGGGCAGGGTGGCGATATACCTGGTAGCCCCGGGGACAATCCCGGAAGCGGCGGCGACATCCCGGGGAGCCCCGGCGACGATCCCGGTAGCAGCGGCGACGCCCCGGGCAGCTCCGGCGACAATCCCGGCAGCAGCGGCAATCCCCCGGGCAGCTCCGGCGACAATCCCGGCAGCAGCGGCGATCCCCCGGGCAGCTCCGGCGACGATCCCGGCTCCGGTGGCGACATTATTCCCGGAGCCCCAGGCGCTCGCCCGGACAAGCCCGGGGACTGAGTCAGGCTGCCCGATGCTTTCCGCAGCCGGCACCGCTGAACACCAGGGCGCCGTCGTCGATGGGCGCCTCGAGGAAGAGCTTCCGGTCCGCGCGGTAGTCCTGCGGGTTGACCCACGGTGCGTGGTCACCCTGGCGCGGAAAGCGGTGCATCACCCGGCGCAGGTAGCCCGGTGAGAAATCATCGATCCAGTCCCGGTCCGGCATGTCGGCGAGCGCCGCGGGCAGCGTCGGCGTCGCCACCGCCAGGTCGTGCTCACGCAGGTAGTTCAGCAGCCGGCAGGTCCACTCGGCGGTGAGGTCGGCCCGCAGCGTCCAGGACGCGTTGATGTAGCCGAAGACAGACACCAGGTTGGGCACGCCGCTGCACATGATGCCCTTGTAGGTCCAGCTGCGTGCGAAATCCACCGGCTCACCGTCGACGCTGAAGGCCACGCCGCCAAGCACCTCCACCTCCAGCCCGGTCGCACTCACGATGATGTCCGCCGGCAGCTCATCGCCGGAGGCGAGCCGGATGCCGTTCTCCGTGAAGCGCTCGATGGTGTCCGTCACCACGCGGGCACGGCCGCTCTTCAGCGCGTCAAACAGATCCCCGTCCGGCACGAGGCATAGGCGCTGATCCCAGGGGTCATAGCTCGGCGTGAAGTGGCGCTCCACGTCGTAGTCCGGGCCGAGGGCCCGGCGCACGCGGCGCAGGAGCACGCGCCCGACCTTCCCCGGCGCGACCCGGGAACGGTGATAGAACCACTGCTGCAGGGCGGTATTCTTCCAGCGCGTCAGGGCGTAGGCCAAGGTATCCGGCAGCAGCGCGCGCAACGCGTTCGCCAGCCGGTCCCGCGCCGGGCGCGATATCACCCAGGTCGGCGAGCGCTGCAGCATCACCACCTCCTGCGCCTGCTCCGCGAGCGCGGGCACCAGGGTCATGGCCGTGGCGCCGGAGCCGATCACCACCACGCGCTTGCCGCGGTAATCGAGGTCCTCGGGCCAGAACTGCGGGTGGATGAAGGTGCCGCGGTAGGCCTCGCGCCCCGGGTAGTCGGGGGTGTGGGCGCGATCGTAGCGGTAGTAGCCGGCGCACATGAGCAGGAAGCCCGTGCGCAGTTCCCGCGTGCTGCCGGCATCGCCCTCCTCGATGAGCAGGCGCCACTCGGCGGCCGCGCTGTCCCAGTGAGCTTCCCGGAGGCGCTGGCGGAAGCGGATGTGGCAGTCGATGCCGCCCTCGCGCGCGGTGTCGCGCACGTAGGCGCGGATGGCCGGGCCGTCAGCAATGGCCTTGCCGTCGCGCCAGGGCCGGAACTTGTAGCCCAGGGTGTGCATGTCGCTGTCGGAGCGGATGCCCGGGTAGCGGAACAGATCCCAGGTGCCGCCGATGGCGTCGCGGGCCTCCAGGATCCGGTAGTCCAGCCCCGGGCACTGCTGCTGCAGGTGCCAGGCGGCGCCGATGCCGGACAGGCCGGCGCCGACGATGATGACGTCGATACGCTCCGCGGGTGCGTTCATGGCCTCGGCGCCCGCGCCCGTTTCCGCGCCAGCCCCCGCCTGAGTCCCCGCCTCAGCTGCCGCCAAGACCGCGCCCCTTGCCGGCGGCGATGCGCAGGCGCAGCGCGTTGAGCTTGATGAAACCCTCGGCATCGCCCTGGTCGTAGGCGCCCGCGTCCTCCTCGAAGGTGGCAATGTGCTCATCGAAGAGGCTGTCGGTCGCGGACTGGCGGCCAACGACGATAACGTTGCCCTTGTAGAGCTTGAGGCGCACCACGCCGTTGACGTGGGCCTGCGACTGGTCGATGGCCGCCTGCAGCATCTGCCGCTCCGGCGACCACCAGTAGCCGTTGTAGATCAGCTCGGCGTAGCGCGGCATGAGTTCGTCCTTCAGGTGCGCCACTTCCCGGTCCAGGGTCAGGGATTCGATAGCCCGGTGTGCGCGCAGCATGATCGTGCCGCCGGGCGTCTCGTAGCAGCCGCGGGACTTCATGCCCACGTAGCGGTTCTCGACGATATCGAGGCGGCCGATGCCATTGGCGCCGCCGACGGCATTCAGGCGCTCGATAACCTGCGCCGGGGTCAGCGCCTCGCCGTCGATGGCGACGATGTCCCCGCCGCGGTAGCTGAGCTCGAGGTAGGTGGGGGTGTCCGGGG
>CAJWWA010000043.1 GCA_913048495.1 uncultured Halieaceae bacterium | reverse complement strand
TATGAGGAATTCAACGACTTCGACACCAGAGAAATCAAATGGATAGAGGCGCTGCGCACCGCGCGAATGGTCTACTACAGCGCCTGGCTCGCGCGACGCTGGGATGACCCAGCCTTTCCGGCCGCCTTTCCCTGGTTTGGGCAGGAGCGTTACTGGGCTGACCAGATTCTGGCACTTCGGGAGCAGCTGGCTTTGCTCGAGGAAGAACCACTGCGTCTCCTGTAATCACTGTCGGCTGGATCGAGGCTGCCTCAGCCCCCGCGACGCGCGCCCGGATAAATCAGCGTCCAGGCCCAGAACCAGAAGCGGTTTTTCCTCAGCACATAGCGATCAAGCTCTTTGAACTGTTGTGCTGTTTTGTCAGGGTCGGCGTAGAGATCGGCCCTGGTGTAGCGTGGTGTATCCGGATCGAGGGTCTTCACCACTTTCGCCGGATTGCCAGCGACCACCACATTGGCCGGCACATCGCTGGTGACGACTGCTCTAGCAGCGACCACACTGTTATCGCCAATCGTCACGCCTTTTAATACGGTTGCATGGTCACCGACCCAGACGTTATTGCCCAGCTTGACCGGCGTGGGCTCGGCAGCACGCTCAACGCGATCGTAGAGACCATGCCAATCTGAATCGGTAATGTACGCACCGTTGGCGAGCATGCAGCCATCACCCAGCGCGATGTAGTCGCTGGCGCTGATACGTGAACCCGGACTCATCAGGCAAGCGTTACCGAGGGTGATGCAGCCCTGCCCCGCTTCGCGGCCCCAGACACCTATCTGCACTCGCTGATTGGCGGTGTTGATTGCGGTAAACGAATGGCCGATGCGGATGTTGGGCCCCGAGATATCGACATACCACGGCGCCATGATGGTCGCGTGACTACCGAGGTGAGCACATCGGGGTCGCACAAACCAGTCGATCCAGGCCGCGCGGAAAGCGAGATAGGTGCGTTTGACCCAAAAAGGGCGGAGATCTTCGCGCATGCTTTCAGTATGGACCAGACAGGATCAGGTAGCGGGGTATGATGGCAAGGTGACTAACGCTCCGCAAACAAATCAGCCTGCGCAAGCTGCGACTGTGCTCTCAACGGACCAGCTGGGACCCTATCCTGATCTCGCAGAGATTGTGCTACGCCATCAAGATAACCCATGGCGTAAACCCTGCCCCGCGCATACCCGGGATGCGTTCGAGCAACTACAAAAGCGACTGAAGCGTGACACCCGACCGCTCATCCTCGATTCATTCTGCGGCACCGGCATGAGCACCGCGCTCATCGCGGTAGCACACCCTGATGCACTGGTGGTCGGTATCGATCAGTCCGCTCATCGGCTGGCTAAACATCAACCCGGTGACGCGCAAAATTATCTGCTGCTTCGCGCGGAAGCCGAACCGTTTTGGCTTTGCCTGGTGGAGGCTGGCATCACACTGCACAGCCATTGGCTGCTCTATCCCAATCCCTGGCCTAAGACCTCGCAGTTCAAACGACGCGTTCACGGGCATGGTGCTTTTCCCGTGCTATCCAGGCTGGGTGGGGCGCTGGAGCTCCGCACCAACTGGGAGATTTACGCACAAGAGTTCGCTCAAGCAACCGGCCTCATCGGTATCCATGGACAAACCGTATCCTTCACCCCCAATACGCCAATGACACTATTCGAACAAAAGTATTGGGATCGCGGCCACACACTGTGGCGTTTCCGAGGGAAATGCGTCATCTAGCTAAGCCCCGTCTAAAGCGCTAACCTTCGCCTCCTTGCCATGAGGTCCTGATAGGCGCGGAGCAGAACCGATGACAGCCACGCAGAGCGACGGTATCAAGCAAATGCAAAACGGCGATCCCATTTGGGAGCGCATCCGCAGTGAAACTCGCGAGGCCGCTGCCGCGGAGCCTATTCTGGCCAGCTTCCTGCACGCGACTATTCTCAATCATGAGGAGTTGGAGTGCTCGCTGAGTTTTCATCTGGCCAACCTGCTTGATAATCCGTCCGCCCCGGCAATGATGTTGCGCGAGCTGATCCTCGAGGCACTTCGCGATGACAGCAATATCCGAGGGGCGATTCGGGATGATCTGAACGCCATCCTCGATCGTGACTCCGCCTGCCACGAGCTGTATATCCCGTTTTTGTACTTCAAAGGCTTTCAGGCGCTGCAAATTCACCGCATCGGTCACTGGCTGTGGACACATGATCGACAGCCACTGGCGCTGTTTTTGCAGAGCCAGATGTCACGACAGTTCGGCATCGACATTCATCCCGCCGCCCGTTTTGGGCACGGCATCATGCTGGACCACGCCACCGGGCTGGTGATCGGCGAAACGGCGGTGGTGGGCAACAACGTGTCGATCCTGCAGTCGGTCACCCTGGGCGGCACCGGCAAGGAGGAAGGGGACCGGCACCCGAAGATCGGCGACGGCGTCCTGATCAGCGCCGGGGCCAAGATCCTCGGCAACATCACCGTCGGCGAGGGCGCCAAGGTCGGCGCCGGCAGCGTGGTGCTGCAGCCGGTGGCGCCGCACACCACCGTGGCCGGCGTACCGGCGAAGGTGGTCGGGCGGCCGGGGTCGGACCAGCCGGCGCTGGAGATGGATCACGGCTGGCCCTGCAGCGAGGGCTGACGGAAAAGCGCGCGGGCGCCGGCCGGCGCCCACCGGGTTCAATCGTTCTTGTGGTACTGGGGCGAGAGCTCCACCACCGCGTCGGCGAAGGCGGTCACGTGGTCCGGGTTCACGCCGGGCGTGATGCCGTGGCCGAGGTTGAAGACATGGCCGCTGCCGTGGCCGAAGCCCTCGAGGATCGAGGCCACCTCTTCGCGGATCCGCGCCGGCGAGGCAAACAGCATGGACGGGTCCATGTTGCCCTGCAGCGCGACCTTATCACCGACCGCGGCGCGGGCCGTGGCGATGTCCGTGGTCCAGTCGATGCCGACCGCGTCGGCGCCGCTCTCGGCGATGGCCGGCAGCCACTGGCCCCCGCCCTTGGTGAAAAGGATGCAGGGCACCTTGCGGCCGTCCGCTTCCTTCGGCAGGCGCGCGACGATGCGCTGCATGTACTTGAGGGAGAACTCCTTGTAGCCCGCGGCGGAGAGCGCCCCACCCCAGGTATCGAAGATCTGCACCGCCTGCGCGCCGGCCTCGATCTGCGCCGTGAGGTAGTCGGCCACGGCGTCGGCGAGAATCGTGAGCAGCTGGTGCATGAGTTCCGACTGGTCGTAGGCCATGCCCTTCACCCGGGCGAAGTCCTTGGAGGAGCCGCCCTCCACCATGTAGGTGGCGAGGGTCCAGGGGCTGCCGGAGAAACCGATGAGCGGTACGCTGCCGTTGAGTTCGCGGCGGATCGTGCGCACCGCGTCCATGACGTAGCCCAGGTCGTCCTCGGCCTTGATGGGCGTGAGGCCCTCGATGTCCGCCTCACTGCGCACGGTCTTCCGGAAGCGCGGCCCTTCACCGGTCTCGAAGTAGAGGCCGAGGCCCAGGGCATCGGGCACCGTGAGAATATCCGAGAAGAGGATGGCCGCGTCCATGGGGTAACGGCGCAGCGGCTGCAGGGTGACCTCGCAGGCGAGCTCGGCATTCTTGCACAGGTCCATGAAGGAGCCGGCCTGCTCGCGGGTGGCGCGGTACTCGGGCAGGTAGCGGCCCGCCTGGCGCATCATCCACAGGGGGGTGCGGTCCACGGGCTGGCGCGTCAGCGCGCGCAGGAAACGGTCGTTCTTGAGTTCACTCATGGGTCGTGCCTTGTCCCTTAGCCGGCGATCCGGCGCTGCTCACACCTCGAGGTAGTCGAGGATGCCCTCGGCCGCCTGGCGGCCCTCCCAGATCGCGGTGACCACGAGGTCCGAGCCGCGGACCATGTCGCCGCCGGCGAACACCTTGGGGTTGGTGGTCTGGAACTTGTACTGCTGGTGCTCGGGCGCCACCACGCCCTGCCAGTCGTTGGTGTCGACGCCGACCTTCGAGAACCAGTCGGCGGGGCTCGGCTGGAAGCCGAAGGCGATGATCACCGCGTCGGCCTCGAGCACGTGCTCGCTGCCCGGGATTGGCTGCGGCCGGCGGCGACCGTCGGCGTCCGGCTCGCCCAGCTCCGTCTTCACCAGCTTCACGCCGCCCGCTTCGCCGAAGTACTCGACGACCTCCAGCGGCTGGCGGTTGAAGAGGAAGGTGACGCCCTCGTCGCGGGCGTTGTTCACCTCGCGGCGGGAGCCCGGCATGTTCTCCTCGTCCCTGCGGTAGGCGCAGGTCACGTCGGCCGCGCCCTGGCGCACGGCGGTGCGCACGCAGTCCATGGCAGTATCGCCGCCGCCAAGCACCACCACGCGCTTGCCGCGCAGGTTCACGTACTCGCCGTCGGCCTGGTCGAAACCCAGGTTGTTGTTCACGTTACCGATGAGGTACGACAGCGCCTTGTAGACGCCCGGCAGGTTCTCCCCGGGGAAGCCGCCCTGCATGGCCTTGTAGGTCCCCATGCCGAGGAAGACCGCGTCGAAGTCGGCGAGGAGGTCGTCGATCTCCACGTCCTTGCCCACCTCCATGTTGAGGCGGAACTCGATGCCCATCTCCTCGAAGATCTCCCGGCGGCGCATCATGACCTGCTTCTCGAGCTTGAACTCGGGAATGCCGAAGGTCAGCAGGCCGCCGATTTCCGGGTAGCGGTCGTAGACCACGGCCTTGACGCCGGCGCGGGTGAGCACATCGGCGCAACCGAGGCCCGCCGGGCCGGCGCCGATGATCGCCACGCGCTTGCCCGTGGGCACCACCTGCGACAGGTCCGGCCGCCAGCCCATCGCCAGCGCCGTGTCGGTGATGTACTTCTCGCTGGAGCCGATGGTCACGGCGCCGAAGCCGTCATTCAGGGTGCAGGCGCCCTCGCAGAGGCGGTCCTGCGGGCAGACCCGGCCGCAGACTTCCGGCAGCGTGTTGGTCTGGTGCGACAGCTCGGCGGCCTCGAAGAGGTTGCCCTCGGCCACCAGCTTCAGCCAGTTCGGGATGAAGTTGTGCACCGGGCACTTCCACTCGCAGTACGGGTTGCCGCACTCCAGGCAGCGGTCCGCCTGCTCCTCGACCTGTGCCTTCGTATACGGGTCGTAGATCTCGACGTACTCGGTCTTGCGCGTCGTCATGGAGCGCTTGTCCGGGTCGTTGCGACCGACATCGATGAACTGGAAATTGTTGCTGACGCGTCCACTCATGGGATGTCCTCCTGCCGGCGCGGCCTCAGTCGGTCTCGCGCAGGCGCGTGAGCAGCTGGTCGAGATCTGCCGCTTTCGGCTTGACCAGCCAGAACTTGCCGACGAAATCCTCGAAGTTCTCGAATACCTCCGCGCCCCACTCCGAGCCCGTCTCCTCGACGAACTCGGCGATGATGGCGCGCAGGTGGGTGCGGTGGGCCTCCATGTACTCGGAGCTCACCCGGTGGATTTCGACCAGCTCGCTATTGTACTTGTCGATGAATCGGCGCTCTAAGTCGAGCACGTAGGCAAAACCGCCGGTCATGCCGGCGCCGAAGTTGACCCCGGTATCGCCGAGCACGGTGATGCAGCCGCCGGTCATGTACTCGCAGCAGTGGTCGCCGGTGCCCTCGACGACGGCGTGGGCCCCGGAGTTGCGCACGCCGAAGCGCTCGCCGGCGATGCCCGCGGCAAACAGCTTGCCGCCGGTCGCGCCGTAGAGGCAGGTGTTGCCGACGATCGCCGCCTCGCGGGAGCGGAACTCGGAGCCCGCCGGCGGGTACACGACCAGCTTGCCGCCGGCCATGCCCTTGCCCACGTAGTCGTTGCAGTCGCCCTCGAGGTACATGTGCAGGCCGCCGGCGTTCCACACGCCGAAGCTCTGCCCGGCGGTACCGGTCAGGCGCAGGGTGATCGGGGCCGCCTCCATGCCCGTGTTGCCGTGGCGGCGGGCGATCTCGCCGGAGAGGCGGGCGCCGATGGAGCGGTCACAGTTGGTCACCTTGAAGGCGAACTCGCCGCCGCTCAGGGCCTCGATGGCGGGCAGCGTCGCTGCCACCATGGCTTCGGCCTTCTCGCCGCGGTCGAAGGGCCGGTTGGCCGCCACCTGGCAGAACTGCGGCTGGTCGGCGCTGCCCTCGTCCTTGTGCAGGATGGGCGACAGGTCCAGGCGCTTGTGCTTGTCGGTGCTGCCCGGGAGCACGCGCAGCAGATCCGTGCGGCCGATGAGCTCCTCGAGGGAGCCGACGCCGAGCCGGGCCAGCCACTCGCGCACCTCCGTGGCGACGAAGGTGAAGAAGTTCACCACCATGTCCACGGTGCCGTTGAAATGGTCGTCGCGCAGGCGCTCGTTCTGCGTGGCGACGCCCGTGGCGCAGTTGTTCAGGTGGCAAATGCGCAGGTACTTGCAGCCCAGGGCGACCATGGGCGCGGTGCCGAAGCCAAAGCTCTCGGCGCCGAGGATCGCCGCCTTGATCACGTCGAGGCCGGTCTTCAGGCCGCCGTCCGCCTGCAGGCGGATATTGCCGCGCAGGCGGTTGCCTCGCAGCGTCTGCTGCACCTCGGCCAGGCCCAGCTCCCAGGGAGAGCCGGCGTAGCGGATGGAGGTGAGCGGGCTCGCCGCGGTGCCGCCGTCGTAGCCGGAGATGGTGATGAGGTCCGCGTAGGCCTTGGCCACGCCGGCGGCCACCGTGCCCACGCCGGGCTCGGACACCAGCTTCACGGAGACCAGCGCCTCCGGGTTGACCTGCTTCAGGTCGAAGATCAGCTGCGCCAGGTCCTCG
Source organism: uncultured Halieaceae bacterium (assembly GCA_913048495.1). Lineage (GTDB taxonomy): Bacteria > Pseudomonadota > Gammaproteobacteria > Pseudomonadales > Halieaceae > Pseudohaliea. The sequence continues at coordinate 10,972 of CAJWWA010000043.1, read as the reverse complement.
ATGGAATAGATGTCGTGGTGCGGCGGCGGCGAGATCAGCGTGACCCCGGGGACGGAGTAGCGCAGCCGGGCGATGAGCCCGTTCACCTTGCCGCCCGGCAGCTGGCCGCCCTCGCCCGGCTTGGCGCCCTGGGCGATCTTGATCTGCAGCACTTCGGCGTTGACCAGGTAGTGCGGCGTGACCCCGAAGCGGCCGGAGGCGATCTGCTTGATCTTGGACACGCGCTCGGTGCCGAAGCGCGCCGGATCCTCGCCGCCCTCACCGGAGTTCGAGCGCGCGCCGATGCGGTTCATGGCCGCGGCGAGCGCTTCGTGCGCCTCGGGGCTCAGCGCGCCGAGGGACATGCCGGCGGAGTCGAAGCGCTTGAGGATTTTCTCCAGCGGCTCGATCGCGTCGAGGGACAGCGGCTGGTCGGCGCAGACCGGTTCGAGGAGATCGCGGATCGTCGCCACCGGGCGCTCGTTCACCAGCGCGGCGTAGCGCTGATAGACCGCGTAGTCGCCGCTCGCCACCGCCTGCTGCAGCGTCGTCACCACGTCCGGGTTGAAGGCGTGGTACTCCTGGCCGTGCACGTACTTGAGCAGGCCGCCCTGCTGGATCGGCTTGCGCTCGCGCCAGGCGTCGAGGGCGAGACGGCGCTGGTCCGCCTCGAGCTCGGCAAAGCCCGCGCCGGCGATGCGCGAGGTGACGCCGCAGAAACAGCTGTCCACCACCTCGTCGGCGAGGCCGATGGCCTCGAAGAGCTGGGCGCCGCGGTAGGAACTCACCGCCGAGATGCCCATCTTGGACATGATCTTGAGCAGGCCCTTGTTGATGCCCTTGCGGTAGTTCTTGAAGCAGACCCCCGGGTCACCCAGCAGCTCGCCGGAGCGCATGAGGTCCTCGAGCACGCTGTAGGCGAGGTAGGGGTAGACGGCGGTGGCGCCGAACCCGATCAGGCAGGCAACCTGGTGCGAATCGCGGGCGCTCGCGGTCTCGACCACGATGTTGGCATCGCAGCGCAGCCCCTCTGCGATAAGGTGATGGTGCACCGCACCAGTGGCCAGCAGGCTGTGGATCGGCAGCCGGTCCGGGGCAATCGCCCGGTCCGACAGCACCAGGATCGTCACGCCCTCCTCGCGTACCAGCCGGGCGCACTCGGCCACCATGGCGGCGATGGCCTCGCCGAGGGTAGTCGTCGCCGGGTCGTAGGTGCAGTCGACATCCCGCGGCGAGAAACCCTCGCGCTTTAGGTTGATCAGCGTGTTGAACTTGCCCTGGGACAGCACCGGCGAGGTGAGGATGACCCGGTCCGCGTGCTCCGGCCCCTGGGAGAAGATGTTCTTCTCGCCGCCGAGGTCCGTCTCCAGGGACATGACGATGGCCTCGCGCAGCGGGTCGATGGGCGGGTTGGTCACCTGCGCGAACTGCTGCCGGAAGTAGTCGTAGAGCGAGCGCGGGCCGGCCGAGAGCACCGCCATGGGCGTGTCGTCGCCCATGGAGCCGACAGCCTCGTTGCCCGTCTCGGCGAGCGGGCTGAGCACCTGCTCGCGCTCCTCGAAGCTCACCTGGAACATCTTCATGTACGCGCTCATGCGCTCGGGCTCGATACCCGGGGTGACCTCCGGGTCGAAGCTGCCGACGATGCGCTCGGCGTTCTCTTTCAGCCAGCGCTTGTAGGGCTTGCTGGCCTTCAGGCGGTTGTCGATCTCCTCGCTCTGCAGGAGCTCGCCGGTGTGCGTGTCGACCATGAGGATCTGGCCCGGGCCGACCCGGCCCTTGGCGATGACGTCTTCGCTGCGGTACTCGTGCGTGCCGACCTCCGAGGCCAGCGTGATGAAGCCGTCCTTGGTGCGCACCCAGCGCGCCGGGCGCAGGCCGTTGCGGTCGAGCAGGCAGACCGCGTAGCGACCGTCCGTGAGCACGATGCCCGCCGGCCCGTCCCAGGGCTCCATGTGCATGGAGTGGTACTCGTAAAACGCCTTCAGGTCCGGGTCGATGGACTCAATGTTCTGCCACGCCGGCGGGATCAGCATGCGCAGCGCCCGCGGCATGTCGACGCCGCCCGTCAACAGCACGTCGAGCATGTTGTCGAGGCTGGAGGAGTCCGAGCCGGTGCGGTTCACGATCGGCGCGATCTCGCGGATGTTCGGCAGCCGCTCCGATTCGAACAGCGCCGTGCGCGCCTCGGCCCAGTTGCGGTTGCCCTGGATGGTATTGATCTCGCCGTTGTGCGCGAGCAGCCGGAACGGCTGGGCCAGGGGCCAGCGCGGCAGCGTGTTGGTGGAGAAGCGCTGGTGGAAGACGCAGATCGCCGTCGCCATGCGCTCGTCGCCCAGGTCCGGGTAGAAGCGCGGCAGGTCCACCGGCATGACCAGGCCCTTGTAGCTGAGCACCCGGCCGGAGAGGCTGCAGATATAGAAATCCTCATCGCCCTCGTTGGCGATCTCCGCCTTGCGGCGGGCGACGAAGAGCTTCGTGGAGAGCTCGGCCTCGCTGAACTCGCCGCCGTCGAAGAACACCTGCTCGATGCGCGGCAGCGACGCCAGGGCGATCTCGCCACAGACGCTCGGGTCCGTCGGCACGGCCCGCCAGCCGAGCACGGGCAGGCCCTGGTCCTCGAGGGCACCCTGCATGGCGGCGCGGGCGGCATCGGCGCGGGTCTCGTCGGCAGCGAGGAAAACCATGCCGACGGCGAAGTTCGCGGGCAGCTCGATGCCGAGATCCTCGCGGGCCACGGCCGCCATGAAGTCCCGCGGCATCTGCATGAGCAGGCCGCAGCCGTCACCCGTCTTGCCGTCCGCCGCGATGCCGCCGCGGTGGGTCATGCAGGTGAGGGACTCGATGGCGGACTGCAGCAGGCGATGGCTGGCATCACCGGCCGTGTGTGCGATCAACCCGAAACCGCAGTTGTCACGGAACTCCTCAGGTCGATACAGGCCTGCTCTCATAAGATTCCCAAAAAATAAGATAAATCAGCTGGTTACCGCGGCAGTCGCCTCGCCACGACGACGCTGGGCAGGGCGGGGATCGGCAATTTTACACAGATGGGAGGGGGCGAACAAACCACCCCGGGGCGGTCCTAAATGGCCACGGCACCGCCGAGGAGGGCATCGATTTCCTGCCCGTCAACGTCGTCCACGACCACCGCGTGGCCGATCTCCCGCAGCAGGACGACCCGCAGCCGGCCGTCGAGCACCTTCTTGTCCCGGGCCATGAGGGCGAGGAAACGCGCGGCGTCCATGTCCGCCGGCGGCACCGTCGGCAGGCCGGCGCGACGCAGCAGGGAGAGGAGCCTGTCCGCCTCTGCCGCCGGCACCCAGCCCCGGGCCGCTGACAGGCGCAGGGCGAGTACCATGCCGGCGGCCACGGCCTCGCCGTGGAGCCAGCTGCCGTAGCCCTGCGCGGTCTCGATGGCGTGGCCGAAGGTGTGGCCGAGATTGAGAATGGCGCGGACGCCGCCCTCGCGCTCGTCCTCGGCCACCACCGCGGCCTTGATCGCGCAGCTGCGCTCGATGGCCTCTGCGAGCGCGGCCTCCTCCCGCGCGAGCAACGCCGGCAGGTGCTCGTCGAGCCAGCGGTAGAAGCCGGCATCGCGGATCAGCCCGTACTTGATCACCTCTGCCAGGCCCGCGGCGAACTCCCGGTCCGAGAGCGTCTGCAGCACCTGCAGGTCGATAAGCACGGCCGCCGGCTGGTGGAAGGCGCCGATCATGTTCTTGCCGAGGCGGTGGTTGACCCCCGTCTTGCCGCCCACCGAGGAATCGACCTGCGCCAGCAGCGTCGTCGGCAGCTGCAGGAATGCCGCGCCGCGCTGGTAGCAGGCGGCGGCGAAACCCGTGAGGTCGCCGACCACGCCGCCGCCGAGGGCGATGAAGGTCGTGGTCCGGTTGTGCCCGTCGGCGAGCGCCCGGTCGAGGATGGTCTCGAAGCTATCCAGCGTCTTGTGCGCCTCGCCGTCCGGCAGGATGACCTCGGTCACCGCCACCCGCGTATCCAGCGCGTCGCGCAGCCGGCCGAGGTAGAGCGGCGCCACCCTGTCGTTGGAGACGATCACCACCTGGCGCCCGGCGAGGTGCCGGGCGAGGAGCGCCGGGTCGCCGAGCAGGTCGCGGCCTATATAGATGGGGTAGCTGCGCTCGCCAAGGTCGAGGTGCAGCGTGTGCATGATCAGCGCCATGGCGCAGGTCCTGTCAGCTGTCGGTGGCGGCGCGCAGGGAAGCCAGCACGCGCTGGGCGACAGTCTTGGGGCTGCTCGAATCGGTGTCAATCACCAGGTCCGCCACCGAGCGGTAGAGCGGGTCGCGCTCGGCGAAAAGGCGCCGCAGCGTGCCCTCCGGGTCGGCGGTCTGCAGCAGGGGGCGGTTGCGGTCCTTGCGGGTGCGGCGGAGCTGCTCCTCGAGGGTCGTGCGCAGGTAGATCACGAAGCCCCGCTCCGCCAGCACCTGCCGGTTCGCCGGGCGAAGCACGGCACCGCCGCCGGTGGCCAGCACGGTGTCGTCCCAGGTGGTCATCTCCGCGAGCACCGCCTCCTCGCGGTCGCGGAAACCCGCCTCGCCCTCGACGTCGAAGATCCAGGGAATGTCCGCGCCGGTGCGGGCCTCGATCTCCGTGTCGGAATCGGCAAAGCCGAGGCCGAGGGACCGGGCCAGCTGGCGGCCGATGGTGGTCTTGCCGGCCCCCATGGGGCCGACCAGGAAAACCCGGCGCGGATCGGGCACGGCCTGCCGGGGACCCCGCTAGTCGAGGAGCGTATCGGCGAGGATGCGCGGGGTAATGAAGATCAGTGTCTCGGTCTTCGTGGTCTGCCGCGCTTCGTTGCGGAACAGCGCGCCCACGTAGGGGATATCCCCGAAGAACGGGACCTTGTTGACCGTTTCCACCAGCTCGGTGCGGAACACCCCGCCGAGGACCACGGTCTCGCCGTTGCCCACCAGCACCTGGGTAGTCAGCTCCGTGGTGTCGATGGCGGGGATGAGGCCGCCCTGCCCGCTGGGCACGAGATCACCCACGGAGTCCTGGGTGATCACCAGGTCGAGGAGAATGCGGTCGTCCGGCGTGATGTTCGGCGTCACGTCCAGGGACAGCACCGCCTCCTTGAACTGGACCGCCGTGGCGCCGGAGGCTGCGGCCTGCTGGAAGGGAATCTCCGTACCGGACTTGATGTTCGCCTGCTGCTTGTCGCCGGTAATCACCTTCGGCTGCGACACCACCTCACCCTTGCCCGCGGACTCGAGGGCATTGAGCTCGGCGGTGAGGAACAGGTCCTCGGAGGTAAAGCCGACGGCGAAGCCGCTGGTCGCGTTGCCGACGCCGAGGTCCACCAGCAGCGCGCCCGGGTAGGACAGGGTCGGCTGCGTACCGTTGATGACCGAGTTGTTCAGGTTGACGGCGTTGGCGCTGTCACCGGTGATCGACAGGATGTTGCCGTCGGCGTCCGGGTCGAGGTAGCCGCCGCCCCACTGGATGCCGAGCTCCTTCTCGAGGTCGGACTGGGCGATGACGATGCGCGACTCGATCATCACCTGGCGGATCGGGATGTCGACCTTGTCGATAAGGTCGCGTATCTCCGCCAGCTTGGAGGAGGTCTCGGTGATGATCAGCGAGTTGGTGCGCGGGTCCACGATCACCGAGCCCCGGGAGGAGATCAGCGAGCCGCCTTCCTCGGAGCCGGCCTGGAACAGCTGCACGATCTCGGAAGCCTTGGCGTAGCGGATGCGGATGAACTCCGAGCGCAGCGGCGCCAGCTCGGCGATCTGCTTGTTGGCCTCGATCTCCTGGCGCTCGCGCTCGGCGATCTCCGCCGCCGGCGCCACCAGCAGCACGTTGCCGACCTGTCGCTTGTCCAGCCCCTTGGTCTTGAGCACGAGCTCCAGGGCCTGGTCCCAGGGCACGTTCTTCAGGCGCAGGGTGATGCGGCCCGACACCGTGTCGGAAGCGACGAGGTTCAGCTCCGTGAAGTCGGCGATGAGCTGCAGTACCGCCCGCACCTCGATGTCCTGGAAGTTCAGGGAGATGCGCTCGCCGACGTAGGCGAACTCGCTGCGGCGCTCTTCCACCTCGGCCTCGGTGAGGGGCTTCACGGCAACGACGTACTGCTCATCCGCCTGGTAGGCGAGATAGTCGAAGTCCCCGGTGGTCTTCAGGGTCAGGGTGGCACCGCGCTCGGTGGTGCCCACATCCACGGAGACGACGGGGGTGGCAAAATCGGTGACGTCGTAATTGCGCATGAGCCGCTCGGGCACGTCCGTGTCGATGAATTCGACCTTGACGTCGCCGCGCTCGCTGAACACGTTCACGTCCACGGAGGGGTCGGACAGCTCGAGCATGAGCCGGCCCTCGCCGTCAGGGCCGCGCTGGAACTGCAGGTCCTCGATGCGCGAGACGACCTCCATCACGTCCTCCACCGCGGACTTGACGCGGTTCGGGTCGGAGCTGCGCTTGTAGTACTGGCCCTCGGAATCCTGGCCGACGGTGAGGAATAAGCTGTTGCCGTCAACGCGGGTCTCGTAGGGCACCAGCTTGACCAGGTTGAGCACCAGGCGCGTACGCTCGCTGGCTTCGAGGACGAGGACCTCGGTGGCGTTGCCGTAGGGCAGGCTGAAACGCTTGCGGTCGAGGCGGCTGGCGGTATCGGGGAAATCGATGGCGATGCGCGCCGGCTTCTCGATGGTGTAGGACTGGAGCTCCGCCGGCGGCGGGCCGTCGAAGTCGAGGCGCACCTCGAACTTGCTTCCGGGCCTGGAGCTGAACTCGATATCGGTGACCGCGTGGGTCGCGGCGGCGGCCGCCGCGAGTTCTACCAGGGTCGCCACGCCGGCGAGCAGCAGCGCCAGCGCTAGCCGTCCCCCTGAGCGTTCTTGTCTCTGTGCCATGATGCCAGCTCCCCGTTTTGTCCTGCTCTTCCCCATGGCCGTCATTGTGGTAATCATCTACAAGCCACTCAGTTCGATGGTGCGCGGCCGCTCGACCCAGCCGTCGCTGGTACCGTCACTGACGATCTCTACCACGGCCAGGTAGGTATCGGTCAGCTCAACAATCCTGCCGTGATCGCGGCCGAGGAAATTGCCCTCGGTCACCCGGTGGATGCCGCCATCGGGATCCCGCACCAATGCCCACTCCCTGCCGCCCCGGGCCAGCGTGCCCACCATCGACAGCGAATCGAAGGTGAACTGCTCGAGAAACTCCTTCGGCCGCTCCATGTCCGGCTTGATCGCGTTCTTGCCGGCGAGCCTGGCGATATCGCGCACCGCGATAGGCCGGTCGAAGGGGCTGCGCATGCGGGTGGCGCTGTAGGCGAAGGGCTCGTAGGCCTTGAAGGTCGGGATCGGTGCGATGACACCGCCGGGGCGGGCCTTCTTCTCGGCCATGAACTGGTCGAGGTCGGAAAAATCCTTGCCGCCGCAGGCACCCAGGGCCAGGGCGAGGGCGAAGGCGGCGACAAGGCGGGCGCGCTTCAACATTGCTAGCTGTCCCCGTCCTTGTAGCGGTAGGTCTTGGCGGTGATGTTCATCTGCAGCGCGCTGGCGTTGCCGCCGCCACCGGTAATCACGAAGTCGTGCAGCGTCACGATCCGCGGCAGGCCGGCCATGCTGCTGATGAAGGCGCCGAGGTCGTGGTAGGAGCCGCTGGCGGAGATGGCGATGGGCAGCTCCACGTAGAACTCCCGGCTGACCTCCTTCTGCAGGTCGATGGAGGCGATCTTGAGGCCGTTCTGCAGCCCCTTGTTGGTGATGTCCTCGAGCAGCCCGGGCACTTCCGTATCGGACGGGAGCTGGCTGATCAGCGCGCCGAAGCTCTCCTCCATCTCGGTCATCTGCCGGCGGTAGGCATCGAGGTTGGCGACCTGGAAAGCCTTCTTCTCGTATTCCTGCTTGAGCTTGCCTTCCTCGCCCTCGACCCGCGCGAGGTTATTGCGCAGTTCCTCGACGTGGTAGTAGTAGCCCGCCGTCACCAGCGCGCCGAAGAGCAGAACGCAGAGGATCGCCTTGACCAGCACCGGCAGCGAGCCGATGTTGTCCATGTTGAGGTCGGAGAGATCGAACTCCCGTAAGGCCCGCAGGGAATCTTCAAGCGCCATCAGCTCAGCCCCCCGTTCCCTGTTCGTCATCGTCCTGCGGCAGATCCACCATCACCGAGAGGTCGAAGGTGGCGGCCTGGTCGCCGAAGGCCGGCGCCGCGCGGACCGCGTCGAGGTTCGGGTTCTCCAGCCACTCGGAGCCGTCGAGGCGGCGCATGAGGCTGGAGACCCGGTTGTTGGATTCGGCCACGCCGGTGATCTGCAGCTTCTTGGCCTGGGCCTGGACCCGGTTGTAGAAGACGCCGTCCGGTACCGTGCGCACGAGCTGGTCGAAGATGCGGACGATGATCGGCCGGTTGCCCTGCAGCTCCTGGATGACCCGCATGCGGTCGATGAGCTGGTTGCGCTTGCGCTGCAGGTCGCGTATTTCCGCCACCTGCTTGTCCAGCTCCTTGATGTTCTCCTGCAGGTAGGCGTTGCGGGCCCGCTGGTGATCGATCTGTGCGTTCACCACCCGGTCTGCCAGCACCACCAGCAGCACGGCGCCGATCGCCACCAGGCCGAGGATGGTCAGGAACTGGCGCTTCAGTTCTTCGCGGCGGGCGTCGCGCCAGGGCAGCAGGTTGATTTGCGCCATCAGTCGAAGCTCCGCAGGGCGAGGCCGCAGGCGATCATCATCGCCGGCGCGTCGCTACCGAGGGCCACGGCGTTCACCCGCGGCGAGATGCTCATCTCGGCGAAGGGGTTGGCCATGGCGGTGGGCGTACCCAGCCTTTCCTGGACCAGCTCGACGAGGCCTTCCATGTAGGACACCCCGCCGGCCATGATGATGAAGTCGACGTCGTTGTACTGGCTGGACGAGAAGAAAAGCTGCAGCGAGCGCGTGACCTGCTGCACGACGGCGTCGCGGAAGGGGTTCAGGAGCTCTTCCTCGTAGTCGTCCGGCAGCCCGCCCTGCTTCTTCGCGAGACCGGCCTCCTCGAGGGGCAGGCCGTAGCGACGCATGATCTCGTCGGTGAGCTGCTTGCCGCCGAAGAGCTGCTCGCGGGTATAGATGGTCTGGCCGTTGGCGAGCACGCTGAGCGTGGTCATGGTGGCGCCGATGTCGACGACGGCGACCACCGAGTTCTCTTCGAGGCCGAGGTTCTCGCGCAGCAGCCCGTAGGCCCGCTCCATGGCATAGGCCTCGACATCCATCACCTTGGGCTCGAGGCCGGCGTTCTCGATGGCCTCGACGCGGGCGTCGATGGTTTCCCGGCGGCAGGCGGCGAGGAGCACCTCCACCATGCCCTCGCGGCCGGGTACGGGGCCCTGCACCTCGAAATCGAGGGCGACCTCCTCCAGCGGGTAGGGGATGTACTGGTCTGCCTCGAGGGTGAGCTGGGTCTCCATTTCTTCCTCGGAGAGACCCTCGGGCATCTGCACCTGCTTGGTAATGACCGCGGACCCGGCGACGGCGGCGGCCACCAGCTTGAGCTTGCTGCGCGACTGCGCCAGCACGCTGCGGATCGCGTTGGCAACGCCATCGATGTCGCTGATCGCCTTCTCCACCACCGCGTCCTGCGGCAGGGAGGCCACGGCGTAACTCTCCACACGGTAGGAGTCGCCGTTGCGGCTCAGCTCTAGCAGCTTGACCGTGGTGGAGCTGATATCCAGCCCCAGCAGCGCCACCTGCTTTCTCTTCCCTAAAATGCCAAGCAAGTCATTTTCCTATATGATTCACAGACTTAGCTATTTTTTTTGTTCTTATACTTCAATATCGGCCGTTAAGCCAGTCTGCTACACAATTTAAACACAAAAAAAGCATACTATTACCACAAGGTAAACCTTTTGCCGTATTCTGCCCGCCCTCCTGACACAGACCCGGAGTTGTCTTGAGTTTCCTGCGCCGACTCCTGCGCCTCGCCGTTCTCGGCAGCCTCGGCCTCGCCTGGCTGCTCGCCGGCGTCTACCTCTACCTCGGCCCGGGGCTGCCGGACGTCGAAACCCTGCGCGACGTGCAGCTGCAGACGCCCATGCGCGTGTACACCGCGGACGGCGAGCTGATCGGCCAGTTCGGTGAGCAGAAGCGCAACCCGCTGGCCTACGATGCTATCCCGCCGCAGTTCATCGAGGCACTGCTTGCCGCAGAGGACGACGGCTTCTTCGAACACGGCGGCATCGATTTCATGGGGCTCGCCCGGGCGGTGACCGAGCTGGTCATGACCGGCGAGAAACGCTCCGGCGGCAGCACGCTCACCATGCAGGTAGCTCGCAACTACTTCCTCTCGCTCGAGCGCACCTTCCTGCGCAAGTTCAAGGAGATTCTCCTCGCTATCGAGATCGAGCGGCGCCTCGACAAGGAAGAGATCTTCGAACTCTATTTCAACCGGGTATTCCTCGGCCACCGCGCCTACGGCTTCGAGGCCGCGGCGCAGGTCTACTACGGCCGCAGCATCGGCGAACTCACCCTCGCCCAGCACGCAATGCTCGCGGGGATTCCCAAGGCGCCGTCCCGGGACAACCCGCTCTCCGGCCCGGAAGCCGGGCGCGAGCGACGCAACTGGATTCTGGGGCGCATGCTCAGCCTCGGCTTCATCACCCGCGCCGCCTACGAGGAGGCCGTGCGCGCGCCGGTGACCGCGGGCCACCACGGCCCGCAGGTGAGCTTCGACGCCCAGTACGTGGCCGAGATGGCCCGCAAGGAGATGCTCGAGCGCTTCGGAAGCGAGGCGTATACGGCGGGCTACGAGGTCTACACCACCTTGCGCAGCGACCTGCAGCGGGTGGCGCAGCGCGCGATCATCGACGGCCTGCTGACCTACGACCGGCGCCACGGCTACCGTGGCGTCGAGGCCCACGTCGAACTGAATGCCGGGGACGTGCCGGACGAGGCCGGCTACGCTGAGTTGCTCGCCGGACGTTCAAGCGTCGGCGGACTGCAGCCAGCCCTGGTGGTCGAGCTGGGCGAGCAGAGCGCCCGGGTGTTCGTCG
>CAJWWA010000042.1 GCA_913048495.1 uncultured Halieaceae bacterium | reverse complement strand
TTTTAAGGAGTTTCCGCCGTTTTTCTACCTACCTTCGTGCAAAATCCGGGCTATGTCAGACGCCGCTTCGACGGTCAGCGGGCGGACACGCCCGAGGAGCAGACCGAGTTCACCGCCGACGGCCAGCCCTACACGGTGAAGCGGTTGGTGCTCGGGTCCGCACCGGCGAAGCTGCCGATTCCCAAGCCCCGCTGCCCCGAGCTGCAAGAACTGGTCGACCAACTGGAGCAGTTGCCCGCTCCCGACGGTTTCCGGCGCGTCACCCACATGCTGGTGGATGCCGGCGCGCGGGACATCACCTGGGTCGATCCGCTGCCCGCCGACATCATCCGCACGCCACCGGCCATCGGCTTCACCGTCGCCACGATGAAGTTCCAGGGTCGCGTCACCGTGCTGTATGAGCGTGGCCTCGACCTCTACGCGGTGGAGCTGCACCGCGCCGGCGAGCTGGTCGAACGGGTCGATGAGGTGTTCTTCGACACCCTCGGCGAGACGCTGGAACGGCTGATCGACGACGGGAGCTGGAGACGCATCCGCGTGCAGTGCCTGTCGTGTCGTAAGGCTATCCGGCACTGACCTCCCAGCAGCTTCCCGCCTTCGCGGCGGGAAGCCTCTCTTCCTGCCTCCCTGGAGATCACACCCATGACTGTTCGATTCAAAGGCACGGAGCTGCGGCCCGTGCTCGCCGAAGCGGTGGCGAATCAGTGCCGCGTCATCCTGGTCAAGGATCAGGGCGTGTACTTGCTGGCCGAGCGCGGCGAGCGCCGACCCGATGGTCGCCAGAAGACCATCGCCTATGCCGCTGGCTGCAACCCGGATGTCGATGCGTTCGATGACTGGTGGGAGCTGGCGCGCGCCGAGTTCGGCGGCGATGACTTTGGCGAGTTCTTCGATCCGAAGGAGGGCGTGTTTGCGTGCATCCTGCACAGCGAGGACGATCTCGACGTGTCCGCCACCGCGACACACCTGTCGCTGCAGGCGGTTCCTTCCGCGCCCAGCGGTAACTGACCGCCCATCCCTGGCCCCCGCTCCGGGGGCCTCTTTCTTCCCGGCAATGCGGACAGCCGCGAGTGCCGATTGCCGCTCGCCTGCGCGCCGTCCTGGCGCCACGCTTCCGGCCATGTTCCGCTGACGTCCGTCAGCGACATGCCCAGGCAGCCACGATCTTCAAGGCTGCGACGCGGTTCCGACCGCGTTGATCACTCCAGTTCGCACCGGCATCCATGCGCGAACGGCCATCGGTTCTCGATGGCGATGCCTCCAAGCTGTTCCATCAACCCACGCGGGGGTTCCACACCTTCCCCGCCTTGGGTCGGGTGTGTCTCCGCCTCATTGTTCCCAGGAGATTCACCATGACCACTTCCACCGAAAAGTCCTACTTCGATCTGCACATCACCGGCCTCGGGTATCTCAATCGCATCCGCGAAGTGAAGCCCAAGAAGGGCGATGCGTTCCTGGCCTGCGACATCGCGGCTCTGAACGGTCCCAGCGACGACGTCTCGTATGTGCGTTTCGACACGCGCGTATCGGGATCGGAAGCGCAGCACCTGGTGCGCCGCTGCATTCAGGCGGTCGACGCCGAGAAGAAGGTGATGATCGGCTTCCGCATGGGCGACCTGTGGACCGACACCTTCACCTACTCCAAGGGCAAGCGTGCCGGCGAGCAGGGTGTGAGCCTCAAGGCCCGCCTGCTGTTCGTCAGTTGGATCAAGGTCGACGGCAAGCTCGTCTACAAGGCCGAGCCCAAGCCGACCGAGACCGACGAGCGGGACCCGGAAGTCCCTGTGACGTCCGACGCGCCCGCTGCGCAGCAAGCCTCGGCACCGGAGCCTTCCGAGCCCGTCGCCGATGCTGCCGACGACGCAGCCGATGCCCCCGCATTGGCCGTTGCCGAGTCGTTCTGATCCGCAAGGCCCCATCCCCGGGGCCTTGTCTTCTCTTCGTCAGCAGGAGACCTTCATGATCACCATCCCCGGCCAACTGGCCATCAAGACCATCCACGGCAGGAACGGCGACTTCAACGTCGGCCGCCTGGCGACCTCGATCGGCGAGTTCGTCGTGAAGAACGCCGAACTCGATCAGTACCGCGAGGGCAAGTACGACGGTGATTTCGCCATCGTCGAGATTCGCCCCTCCACGTACAACGCCAACGGCCGCATGGTCATCGAGATCCGCGCCCATCTGGGCGGGATGACGCTGTCCAACATCGACGCCCTGAGCCGCGACGAAGCCCGCCGGCTGAGTCCGCAGGAAGTCGATCCGATCGACGAGGAGGCGCAGGCGCCCGTGCCGGCAACGCCCCCGGCCAAGCCGAAGGCGAAGCCGCGCAGTCCGCGCGATCCCCTGGTCGATACCACGCCGTTCGGCAGCGAACCGGCTCCCGTGTCCGCTGCGGCCTCGGCCGAGGCAGACGACGCGGCGCTGTTCGGTGCCTTGTGGCCCCTGGGCGAGACCGTGAAGCTCGATGCGACCGTGGATCGTCGTGTGCTGCGTCAGCAGCGCGACCGTCTCGACAAGCTGGGCTACGAGTTCGCTCCGCTGTCCCAGGACTGGCACCTCCAAGCTGCCTGATCCATCCGCCGCCTTGCGCGGCATTCCGCCACCCGCCGGGGTTCTCCCCCGACGGGGAGGGCTCCGGCCATTTCTTCAAGGAGACCTTCATGGGCTGGACCTTCGTACGTCAGACGCGCGATCGGTTGATCCGCGAGCTGATCGCTCCGCAGGCGTCCGAACACGCTTGCTGCGAAGTCATCGACCACACGCTGGACGGCGACGTTCTGTGGACCGTGGTTCGCGTCACCGCCAGGCAGGCGGGCGTCATGGGCCTCGTGGCCGGTGAGTCCGTCTGCTACATCGGCTGCCATCTGCTGGAAAGCTCGGGCGGCGATTGGGGCTACAAGTCCCTCGATGAGTCCGTGCATCCGTACTACTACTCGTGCCCGCTGCGCTATCTCGACATGGCGCCGGTGCAAAGCCCCGAGTGGCGCGAGCGGGTTCACCGCTTCCACGCGGGGCGCGCTGTCTAGCGGCACGCATCTTCCTTCACCCAACCGGGGCGAGCACGGCCCCGCGGGCTGTGGTTGCTCCTTCATTTCCAAGAGGACATCACCATGCCTGCACCTTCTTCCGCGAAACCGCTGTACCGCATCGACGAATGCCCCGACCTCATGGCCGACGGTTGCGTCGGTGACGAGCAGGGCAATCTCGTCTTTCTCTCGATCTGGGCGCGCGACACCGCCGTTCAGGAGTTCCTCGCCCGCCTGACCCTCGGCCGGGATGAACAGGGACTGGATCAGTTCCACGTCATCACCGAGCAGGGCGCTTCCATCCCGGTCTTCGTCGGCAACGTCGAGAACCTGGAAAAGCGCATCACCCGCGCCTATCGGCGAACGCTGTTCGGTTCGCTGACGAACGTGTGGCTGTTCGATCGTCGCTGCGTGAAGCCAGACAAGGCCAACGCCAGCGCGCTGGCGCTTCTGCCCAGGGATTCCGCTCACCGGCTCGACCGGCTGTGGACGCTGGTGCAGGACACCTGCCCGCTGCCACTGCTCGACCACTGGCGCGACACCGTGCTGGAGCTGTTGCAGACACGGCGGATGCTGACCGGTCTTCCCTTGGCCCTCGGGCCGCTGGAAGGCCATCGGCTGGCCCTCGATGTCCCGGCGCTGACGAAGGCGTTGGGCGAGCTGATCCGCAACGGCACCCTCGGCGCCACGCAGTACGAACTGGCCGCGAACGCACCGCTTCGGCGTGTGGCGTGAGCCATCCCCACGGGCATGCGCGCCGCGCGTGCCCGCCTTCCCTCATCCATCACCAGGAGAAATCCATGGCACTCATGTTTCCGCGCCTGGCGCGCAATTTCATTCGTAACGGCTACTTCCCCACCGACGAGCCGACGCTGGAGCGGGCCTTGTCCGCACTGGCGCCGTCTCCCGGCTCCATGTCCATCCTCGATCCCTGCGCCGGCGAAGGCGTGGCGATTGCCGAAGCCGCCCACGCCCTCGGGCGCGAGCAGGTCCAGGCCTTCGTCGTCGAGTACGACGCCGAGCGTGCCCGCCACGCACGGCAACTGGTCGATCGCTGCATCCACGGTGACCTGATGGACACGCTGATCTCGCGCCAGTCCTTCGGGCTGCTGTGGCTGAACCCGCCGTATGGCGACCTGAGCAAGGACGTGAACGGCAACATCGGCTATCAGGGCCAGGGCCGTGCGCGGCTGGAAAAGCTGTTCTATCAGCGCGCGCTGCCGCTGCTGCAGTACGGCGGCGTGCTGATCTTCATCGTGCCGTCCTACGTGCTCGACGCCGAGCTGGTCGGATGGCTGACGCGCCACTTCGCCGACCTGCGCATCTACCGTGCGGTGGAAACGCAGTTCAAGCAGGTGGTGATCTTCGGTCGCAGGATTCGTCAGCGCGACCAGGCATCGGATTCGGTCAAGGCCACCCGCGGTCTGCTGCTGCAGATTGGACAGGGTGACGCCGAAGCCGAGGAACTGCCGCTCGAATGGCCGTTCCTGCCGTACACCGTCCCTGCCAGCCCGGCCGAGCCGGAGCACTTCTATCGCGTGACGATGGAGCCCGAGCAGTTCGCCGATGAAGTCGGCCGGCTGCAAGGACTCTGGCCGGCGCTCGATACGCACCTGGGGGCCGCGCAGCAGTCGCTGCGTCCGCCCGCGCGGGCCTTGTCGCACTGGCATCTCGCCCTGGCCCTGGCCGCGGGCGCGATTTCCGGCGTAGTGACGTCCAAGACCGGGCGCGTGCTGGTAGTCAAAGGTGACACCCACAAGGAGAAGACGCTCCAGACGGAATACACCGAACGCGACGACGGCTCCGTGGCCGAGACGCGCATCCTCACCGACAAGTTCGTGCCGGTCATTCGTGCATGGGACTTGACGCTGGGCTCGCCCACGTGGGGCGAAGTGCTGACCATCCGCTGATCGCTGTTCCCTGACGGTTCGCCGTCGCTTTCATCCACCCACCGGGGTCACGTTGCCCCGATGGGGTGCCGTGGCCCCTTCTTCCAGAAGGAGAAACCACCATGGCACTCGCAGTCCTCAACCTCGCGTCACAAGCACGCTTTTCGCCAGGGCAGGTGGTCATGACCGCCGGCGTCGACGAGCTGGTCCGACAGGGCCGGCTCAACCCCTCGCCGTACCTGCGCCGCCATCTTCATGGCGATTGGGGCGACCTGGACGACAGCGATCGACGGCAGAACGACGCCGCGCTGAAGTCCGGTGAGGATCGTCTGTTCTCGTCCTACCAGGTCACGCGCGACCTGAAGCTCTGGATCATCACCGAATGGGATCGCAGCGTCACCACACTGCTGTTGCCCAGCGAATACTGATCCGCATCCAGCGGCCTCGCGCCGCTTCTTTCTTCCCGCCCAGGGGCATGTCACCGCCCCGTGGGGGAGGTGCATGCCCCATTGCTTTGGAGCATCACCATGTCCCTCGATCTCGAAACCGTTCCCGAAACCGCTGTGCAGGGCTACCTGCTCGAAGCGGCCGCTTCACCCCTCACGCTCAGTCTGCAGGACTTCGTGTCCGAGTTCGGCGACGAGCTGCTCGACTCGCTCAACCGCGCCAATCCTCCGGTCTACACCGGCCAGGTGCGGGGGCATCGGCAACTGATCCTCGCCACGCTCAAGCGCAAGCTGTTCCCGGCGCAAGCCGATGTGGTCCATGCCGTCACCGAGCTACTGGTAGACCGCGGCGAACGCGCCGCGATCGTCAATGGCGAGATGGGTTGCGGCAAGACGACCGTCGGCATCGCCACGGCCGCCGTGCTCAACGCCGAGGGCTACCGCCGCACCCTGGTGCTCTCGCCACCCCACTTGGTCTACAAGTGGCGGCGCGAAATCCAGGAGACGGTGGCCGGTGCCAAGGTCTGGGTGCTCAATGGCCCGGACACGCTGGTCAAGCTGCTGAAACTGCGCGAGCAGTTGGGCGTGCCGGCCCAGGGCCAGGAGTTCTTCGTCCTGGGCCGCGTGCGGATGCGGATGGGGTTCCACTGGAAGCCTGTCTTCGTTCGGCGGCGCACGCCTCACGGCGACGTGGGGGCCTGCCCGGATTGCGGGCATGTCATCACCGACCTCGACGGCGAGCCGATCAACCCGGTCGCGCTCGAAGCCGAGGAGTCCCGCCGCAAGTGCAGCCACTGCCGTGCACCGCTGTGGTCGTTGATCCGTCCCAGAGGCCTGTCCGCCAGCGACCAGTCCTCGACCGTGCTCAAGGCACTGAAGCGCATTCCAACCATTGGCGAAGTCACCGCGCAGAAGCTGATGCAGAAGTTCGGTGACGCCTTCCTCGCGTCGATGCTCGGGGACAACATCCACGAGTTCATCAACCTGATGGATGGCAACGGCGAGCTGGTCTTCTCGGACCGGCAAGCCCACCGGATGGAACGCGCGATGGCCAACATGGAGTTCGGCTTCGGCGAGGGCGGCTACCAGCCGTCCGAGTTCATCAAGAGGCAGCTTCCCCAAGGCACGTTCGACCTGCTCATCGCCGACGAGGCGCACGAGTACAAGAACGGCGGCTCCGCACAGGGCCAGGCCATGGGGGTGTTGGCGGCCAAGGCGCGCAAGACGCTATTGCTCACCGGCACGCTGATGGGCGGCTACGGCGACGACCTGTTCCACCTGCTGTTCCGCGCCCTGCCGGGGCGGATGATCGAAGACGGCTACCGGCCGACGAAGAGCGGCAGCATGACCTCGGCCGCGATGGCGTTCATGCGCGATCACGGTGTCTTGAAGGACATCTACTCCGAGAGCACCGGCACGGCGCACAAGACGGCCAAGGGCACCAAGGTATCGGTGCGCACGGTCAAGGCGCCGGGTTTCGGTCCCAAGGGCGTACTGCGTTGCGTCCTGCCGTTCACGGTCTTCCTCAAGTTGAAGGACATCGGTGGCAACGTGCTGCCGCCCTACGACGAGGAGTTCCGCGAAGTCGCGATGGACACGGCGCAAGCCGCGGCCTACCGCGATCTGGCGGGTCGCCTGACCCAGGAGCTGAAGCAGGCCCTGGCGAAGCGCGACACGACGCTGCTCGGTGTGGTCCTCAACGTGCTGCTGGCCTGGCCGGACTGCTGCTTCCGGTCGGAAACCGTGGTGCATCCGCGCACGCGCAACACCTTGGCGTTCGTACCGGCTCAGTTCAACGAGCTGGAGGTGATGCCCAAGGAGCGCGAGCTGATCGAGATCTGCAAGCAAGAGAAGGCGGAAGGTCGCAAGACCCTGGTCTATTCGGTCTACACCGGCACGCGCGATACCACGTCGCGTTTGAAGGTGCTGCTGGAGCAGGAAGGCTTCAAGGTTGCGGTACTGCGCGCGAGCGTGGATGCCTCCCGCCGCGAGGACTGGATCGCCGAGCAGTTGGACCGTGGCATCGACGTGCTCATCACCAATCCCGAGCTGGTGAAAACCGGCCTGGACCTGCTGGAGTTCCCGACCATCGTGTTCCTCCAGTCCGGCTACAACGTGTATTCGCTGCAGCAGGCCGCCCGGCGCTCATGGCGCATCGGCCAGAAGCAGCCGGTGCGCGTGATCTACCTGGGCTATGCCAACTCCTCGCAGATGACCTGCCTGGGGTTGATGGCCAGGAAGATCATGGTCTCGCAAAGCACGTCGGGAGACGTACCCGAGTCGGGCCTGGATGTTCTGAACCAGGATGGTGATTCCGTCGAGGTCGCACTGGCCCGGCAGCTTGTCACGGTCTGATCCATGTGCCCATGCCGGTGGCCCCTCGGGGTCGCCGGCTTCTTTCCACGGCCCTTCGGGGCCGTTTTTCTTGGGCGTATGACAGTCCATGGCGCTGCCCAGCCATGTATTCGGGCGGGCGTCAGTGCGTTTTGTTTGCTGCCCGCAGGCCAAGCGGCGGCGATGGTGAGCGCTCCGTGTTCCAGGGAAGCGCCCTCCATGCAACCATCCATCCGCGCTGTTCACCGCCTGGCCCTCGCCGCTGGCTTGCTGGCCGGCAGCCTGTTGGCCGCCGGCTGCGCCACGACCGCCGCGTCGTCTGCGCCAGCGGTGCCGGCCGCATCGCCAACCGCCGTCGCGCCGGAGCCGGGTTTCGTTCCGGTGGCCCGCTACGGCCGCTACACCCTGGTCGAGCTGGTGCCGGAACCTGCGCAGCGTGATCTCTTGCAGCAGGCGGTGGAGGTCTCGATTCCGCCCATGCTCGATGCCAGCGTGGGCGATGCCATGCGCCATGTGCTCCTGCGCTCGGGCTACCGGCTCTGCGATGCGGTCGAAGCCGCCACGCTCTACGCGCTGCCGCTGCCTGCCGCACACCTGCGCCTGGGCCCGCTGATGCTGCGCGATGCCTTGCTGACCCTTGCCGGCCCCGCCTGGGAGCTGTCGGTCGATGACTTGACCCGCCAGGTCTGCTTCAGCCGGCACGGTGCTCCCACCTTCCTTTCCGCCAACCCGCCCGGCACCGCCACGCCCGTGCCGGACGCCGACCGGCCCGAGGAGCTGCAGCCATGACCTTTCCCCAAGCGCCATCCGAGCGCAATTCCCGCACGCGCTGGCTCAAGGTCGCCGCGGCCTTCTGGCTGCTGCTCATCAGTGCCGTGGCACTCATCAACAGCGTCGGCCTGTCGCGGCTCACCGAACAGACCCAGAGCAGCGCACAGGATGCGCAGGTCAACGCGCTGGGCCTGCGCGTGGCCGATCTCGAACGACAGGCCGATGCGGACAAGCGCCGGCCGGTGCCGATCAGCCAGGCCGAATTCGCCACCGCGCGGCAGGCGCTGGACGAGCGGATGGCGCGCCTCGAAGAGGCCGACGAGACGAGGGCCCTGGCCGTCGACCTGCAGACGCTGCAGGCGCGCGTGAACGGAATCGAGACCCGCCTGGAGAGGACCCGGCAGGTGGCATCCGCCGCTCGCCCGCGCGCTCCGGTTGCGACGAAGCCCAAGGTGCCGGAGCCGCCGTTCCGGGTGCTCGGCGTGGAGCTGCGTGGAGGCGAGCGCTTTCTGTCGATCACCTCCACCGCCGCGGCCTCGCTTGCGGGCGCCCGGCTGCTGCGCGAGGGCGATGCCGAGGGCGGCTGGCAACTGCAGTCCATCGAGGCGCAGGCGGGCGTGTTCCAGGTGAACGGCCAGACGCAGCGCGTCGCGGTGCCGTAGGAGGTCGCCATGATCCTGCGGTCGTTGCTCGCTGCCGTCGTCCTGTTCGCCGCTTTCGGCGCATCCGCCCAGCCGGCCCCGGTGACGAACTCGCGCATGGTGCCCGCCCAGGTGCAGCCGGGCACTGATGCCGCGCTCGACGAGAGGCAGGCGCGGGAATGGGGGCTTCAGCCCGAGGAGTGGGCGCGTTACCGGCAACTGATGCAGGGGCCGCTCGGGGTCTATTCGCCCCTGCTCGATCCGCTCACGGCGCTGGGCATCGAGGCCCGCAGCGAGGAGGAGCGCAGGCGCTACGCCGAGTTGCAGGTGCAGGCCGAGGCCCGGCGCGTCGGCAAGACGCTGGCCTACCAGCGGGCCTACGACGCGGCGTGGCAGCGCCTGTTTCCCGGCCAGCCGCGCGTGAGCCTGCCCGGCGCCAAGGCGCAGGGTGCCGGCAACACCGGCTCCGGGCGCCTGGCGGTCTTCGTCAAGGCCGACTGCGCACCGTGCGCGCAGCGCGTGCGGCAGTTGCAGGCGGCCGGCACGGCCTTCGATCTCTACATGGTCGGCAGCCGTCAGGACGACGCGCGCATCCGGCAGTGGGCCACCCAGGCGGGCATCGACCCGGCCAGGGTGCGCGCCCGCACCATCACGCTCAACCACGATGCCGGGCGCTGGCTGTCGCTCGGCCTGCCCGGCGAGCTGCCGGCCGTGGTGCGCGAGGTGAACGGCCAATGGCAGCGGCAATAGGCACTACGGGCCGGGAGCGTCGGCCATCCCGCGTCACCATCCGCTGCGCCTGCGCCGTGCTGCTGCTCGCCACCGGCACCGCGGCCTTCGCAACGCCGGCGCGGGAAGTGCCGCCGCCGGCCTATCAACTGGCGGCGCATCGTGCAGACGTGCCGGCGGCGGTGCTGTACGCGGTGGCCTTGCAGGAGAGCGGCGCCATGCTGCGCGGGCGCCTGATCCCCTGGCCGTGGACGCTCAACGTCGCCGGCTCGCCACAGCGCTATGCCACCCGCGCCGAGGCCTGCGCGGGGCTGCACCGTGCGCTCGCCCACACGCCGGCCAATCGCATCGATGCCGGCCTCGGCCAGGTCAATCTCGGCTACCACACGCATCGCTACACGCAGCCCTGCGAGCTGCTGGACCCGTACCGCAACCTCGCCATCGCTACGGAAATCCTGCGCGAACAGCACACGCCGGGCGAGGACTGGCTGCTTGCCATCGGCCGCTACCACCGGCCCGCCGGCGGGGCACCCGCGGCGCGCTACCGGCGCAGTGTGCACCGGCACCTGACCCGCGTGCTCGACCCCGGCGTTCCCGTTCCAACCCTCCAGGCCACCACGCCATGAACCACATCGTCCACATCGCCGCCATCGGGCTGCTGTCCACGACCACCGTCTTCGCCCAGACCGCCTCCGCGCCCCTGATCGTCGTCGAAGACCGTGGCGGCGACTCCGCGCTGCCGTACTACCGGCCGCTGAATCCCCAGCCGGATCAGGCCGCACCGCCGGCCCCGATGCCAGTCCCTCGCGTGGGTAACGCAGCCGACGCCGAAGCCGCCATGCTGCCGGTGCGCTCGGCGCAACTGTCGCCGGGCGAGGTGCAGCGCCGCGTCATCCGGGCGCCGGGCCTGACGGCGCTGTTCCTGATCGGCGACGACGAGCGGTCGCGCGCCTGGCTGCGGCAGCGGCAGGCCGCGCTGCGCGAGCTGGGCGCCGTGGGCCTGGTGGTCAACGTGGAATCGGCGGCGGCACTCGCAGAGCTGCGCCGCCTGGCGCCCGGCCTGACCCTCTCGCCGGCCTCCGGCGACGACCTGGCCCAGCGCCTGGGCCTGCGCCACTACCCGGTGCTCATCACGGCCACCGGTGTCGAGCAGTAGGTGCGCAAATGGCCCAACCGCATGCGGTCGAGGTGCTGCTGCGGCCAGCGGTGGAGCTTCATACCGTGGCGGTCTGCACCGGCGCCGCGATTCTGTGCCTGGTGGCACCGTGGTCGCTTGCGCTGAACCCGCTGCTCGGCCTGGGCTCGGCGCTGGCCTTCCTGACCTTCGGCGCGATTCGCCTGCGCGATGCCTGGGCGATCCTGCGCTATCGCCGCAACATCCGCCGCCTGCCGCGCTACGTGATGACAAGTCGCGACGTGCCGGTGAGTCAGCAACGGCTGTTCGTCGGCCGGGGCTTTCGCTGGGAGCAGCGGCACACGCACCGGCTGATGCAGACCTACCGGCCGGAGTTCCGCCGCTATGTCGAGCCGACGGCGACCTACCGGGCCGCCCGGCGGCTGGAGGAGCGGCTTGAGTTCGCGCCGTTTCCCGTCTCGACGCTGGCGCGCGCGCTGGCCTGGGACAGCCCGCTCAACCCGGCGCGGCCGCTGCCGCCGGTCGGCGGACTGCCGCGCCTGCATGGCATCGAGCCGCACGAGGTCGACGTCACCCTGCCGCTGGGCGAGCGTGTCGGCCACACCCTGGTGCTGGGCACCACGCGCGTGGGCAAGACGCGGCTGGCCGAGCTGTTCATCACGCAAGACATCCGCCGCAAGGTCCGCGGCGAGCACGAGGTGGTGATCGTCTTCGACCCCAAGGGCGATGCCGATCTGTTGAAGCGCATGTACGTCGAGGCCAAGCGCGCCGGGCGCGAAGGCGAGTTCTACGTCTTCCATCTGGGCTGGCCGGACATCTCGGCGCGCTACAACGCCGTGGGCCGGTTCGGGCGGATCTCCGAGGTGGCCACGCGCATCGCCGGGCAGCTCTCGGGCGAAGGCAACAGCGCCGCGTTCCGCGAATTCGCCTGGCGCTTCGTCAACATCATCGCGCGCGCCCTGGTCGAGCTGGGGCAGCGGCCGGACTACCTGCTGATCCAGCGCCACGTCATCAACATCGACGCGCTGTTCATCGAGTACGCCCAGCACTACTTCGCCAGGAACGAGCCGAAGGCCTGGGAGGTCATCGTCCAGCTCGAAGCGAAGCTGAACGACAAGAACATCCCGCGCAACATGATCGGGCGCGAGAAGCGCGTAGTGGCCCTCGAACAGTACCTCTCCCAAGTGCGCGTCTATGACCCGGTGCTCGATGGCCTGCGCAGCGCCGTGCGCTACGACCGGACGTACTTCGACAAGATCGTCGCTTCGCTGCTGCCGCTGCTGGAGAAGCTCACCACCGGCAAGATCGCGCAACTGCTCGCACCGAACTATTCCGACCTGTCCGACCCGCGGCCGATCTTCGACTGGATGCAGGTCATCCGCAAACGCGCGGTGGTCTACGTGGGGCTGGATGCGCTGTCCGACGCCGAGGTCGCGGCGGCGGTGGGCAACTCGATGTTCAGCGATCTGGTCTCGGTCGCCGGCCACATCTACAAGTTCGGCATCGACGACGGGCTGCCCGGCGCCGCGGCGGGCGCCAAGATTCCGATCAACGTCCACGCCGACGAATTCAATGAACTCATGGGCGACGAGTTCATCCCGATGGTCAACAAGGGCGGCGGTGCCGGCGTGCAGGTGACGGCCTACACGCAGACCTTGAGCGACATCGAGGCGCGCATCGGCAACCGCGCCAAGGCCGGCCAGGTGGTCGGGAACTTCAACAATCTGTTCATGCTGCGCGTGCGCGAGACCGCCACCGCCGAGCTGCTGACGCGACAACTGCCCAAGGTCGAGGTTTACGCCACGGCACTGATGAGCGGCGCCACCGACAGCTCCGACCCGCACGGCAATACCGCGTTCACGTCCAACACCCAGGACCGCATCAGCAGCAACAGCGTGCCGCTGATCGAGCCCGCGCATGTGGTGGCGCTGCCCAAGGGCCAGTGCTTCGCGCTGATCGAGGGCGGCAACCTCTGGAAAGTCCGCATGCCGCTGCCGGCACCCGATCCCGACGAAGCCATGCCGAAGGATCTGCAGGAGCTGGCCGGCTACATGCGGCAGCACTACGTCGAGGCAGGAGACTGGTGGGAGAACCAAGGCATCCCCGGCCTGCAGGACAAGGCGCTGCCCGACGACCTGCTGGACGACTTCAGGCAGATGGCCGCCGCTGAAGAGGCCGAAGCATGAGCGATCCGGCCGTCGCGGCACAGCGCCAGCAGCAACGACAGCAAGGCCTGATCGCCGGCCTGGTCACGCTGCCGTTCCGCTTCTTCGGCGTGCTGTGCGGCGCGCTGCTGCTGTGCATCCTGATCGAATGCGTCGGCATGCACTTCTTCTGGCCCGAGCATGGCTGGCGCCACGCGCAGGGCATGCTGCACTACGAGCTGGACCAGCTCTCCACGCATTTCACGCGCAGCGCGCTGGTGCAGGAGCCGGGGCGCACCGCGCACCAGCTGGTCGAGCAGGGCTACGACTGGCTGTTCGTGAAAAGCGGTCTGCTGGACTGGATACGCGACGCCTCGGCGCAGGCCAGCGCCGGCAGCCATCGCCCGACCAAAGACTTCCGTTACTACATCGGCCTGGTCTACGTGAGCATGGAGAGCTACCTGATCGCCTCGGCCTACACGACGTTGGTCTTCCTCGTTCGGCTGCTGGTGCTGTGCCTGACCCTGCCACTGTTCCTGATGGCCGCCTTCGTCGGGCTGGTGGACGGTCTGGTGCGCCGTGACATCCGCCGCTTCGGCGCGGGGCGTGAATCGGGGTTCATCTATCACCGCGCCAGGGCCAGCCTGATCCCGCTGGCCGTGCTGCCGTGGGTGACTTACCTGGCACTGCCGGTCAGCGTGAACCCGCTGCTGATCCTGTTGCCCAGTGCCGCGCTGCTCGGCGTGGCGGTGTGCATTGCGGCGGCGACGTTCAAGAAGTACCTGTAAGAACGCGCAAATGGCGCATAAGAGTCACCTCCTTGCGGTCGTGGCCGTGATCGCTTTTCAGCGGCGCCTGCTTCGCCCCGGCCATGGCAGTTCTCCCGTCAATTCTGCCAAGCCTCCATCGTCTTCGACACGTGCGCCGAAGCGGTTCACCTCAACCTCCGGCAAATCGTCGCTGTCGAACCATAGCAAGGAGATGGTGGTATCGGTGCGCTGGTAATGTCTTGAAAGTTCCCAGAGGTCAAGGCCCTTTTCCCAGTTGTCGAACCAGACGTCCTGTGAAACTTCCCCCGTCTCAGTAGCGCTATTCCCTGAAGAGCGGATTCGGTGAGCCACGGAGCCTGCTGGAATGACCGACCTGGGAGGTATCCAGGCCCCTGCTTGCCGCAAGGCCGTTGAGCGTGCGGCATACCGCACCGCACCGCGCTCCATGGTGACGAATGCGCACGGCATATCGCTAAGACTGGCAAACCTTGACGCCGCTGCAGGGAATGATGTGCCGAACAAGTCGGCCATGTGTTGGATGAGATCCAGGGAGGGCTCTTCCTTGGGAACAGCGGAGAGCCATTGCTGATAGGGCATCAGCAGTTCAGCGGCAAACGTGTCGCAGGCGATCTCGTTCGGATGTCGCTTTGCATAGGACCATGACGGCACCTCGTCGTGACTTGATTCCAAGCCAAGCACGATATGAGCTATTTCGTGGCAGACAGTGAAGCGCTGGCGCTCTTCGGTTTCCAGCGAATTCACAGTGATGATGTGCTTTCCGTTCGGCTTGGTAACGGTATAGCCAGACTCCCCCTCGTCAAGCTCATCCTTCTTGACCTTGGCGTTAGCCGCGGTCACATACGGGGACAGGTCTTCTCGGATGTTCGAAACATCGACTCTCGCGGCAAACGCGCGCGCTCTCTGCCTGACATCCGCCTCGTCCATGTTCAGTCGTCCTCGTCGTCGTCGAAGGCCTTCTTGATTCGGGCGATGAGCGTCGCGGGGTCAGGCCTCGCATTTCCCCGATGCCTGACTCCAGCCGCGGCCGAAAAAACATCGATGCTGATCGAGGGATCTTGTAGCACGAATTCAACAAGGCTTGGATCAGCGTCTGCGTGGTCAACCAGCCACATCACGAGTGCGGCATCTCTTTCTCCCGGCTTGAGAACCTTCAACAGCTTCTCAACCAAGTCTTGGGATGGGTTTGTCTTCTCGCCTGTTTCGAGGCGGTGGACATAAGCATGATCAACTGACGATAGCTGGCCGATCTCACGCAGGGAAAGGGTTCTGCGTTCGCGTAGCGTCTTGAGGGCGACGCCTAGGCCTGTTTGCGGCATGAGTTCTGATCCTTGCGGTTGCGGGAAGAAGGGCCAAGCCCTCTGTTGCCCCTCCACGTCCGGTTGATGTTCAGAGGTGCACGCCGCACGCAAGTTGCACCGGCACACGCGCTCTGATACATTGTTGTCCAGCCAGACAACGGATGCAGGTTTTACGCCTGCTCCAGGTTGGATTGGCTTGGCCTTCCTGTTGTCTGCGTGAGCAACGAATTGTGCTACAGCGGGCGGCCGTTGACAACCCAGTCGAGCGGCTGGGTCTTCGATAGTTCCACTGTAGGAGAGCCATCATGGCAGGCAAGAATCAGCATGTTGTTCCTCATCAGGACGGTTGGGCCGTCAAGGGAGCCGGCAATCAGCGGGCGACCTCCGTGCACGACACGCAGCAACAGGCCATTGACGCAGCGAGGGGTATCGCACGCAACCAGCAGTCCGAACTCGTCATCCATCGTCCGGATGGACGTATCCGTGACAAGGACAGCCACGGCAACGACCCCTTCCCGCCGAAGGGTTGAAGCGCCATGACGGGCATCCCTACCTACCATGTGCTCGCCCTGTCAGGGGGCGGTTATCGCGGCCTGTACACCGCCACGGTTCTCGCCGAACTCGAAACCGCGCTGGGCCGTCCGATCGCTTCGCACTTTGATCTGATTTGCGGCACATCGGCAGGAGGGATGCTGGCTTTGGGGCTGGCTGCGGAAATTCCGGCCCACGAACTCAAGGCACTGTTTGAAGAACAGGGCAGCCGCATCTTTGGTTGCCGCAGCCTTCCACGGCAGCTTCTTGGATTCTGGTTGACCGCAAAGCATGACTCAGCGGGATTGAAAGAAGTGCTGACCGAGCGCTTCCAAGGGACCACGATAGGCGACCTGAAACATCGTGTTCTCGTGCCGGCAGTCAACTACTCGACGGGGCGTGGGCAGTTCTTCAAGACACCGCACCATCCGTCCTTTGAGCTGGATCACCGCATGAAGGTCGTTGATGTGGCGTTGGCGACAGCCGCCGCGCCCGTCTACTTTCCTCTGGCGCGCAACGACCGCGGTGTCTTCGCGGACGGGGGGCTGGTGGGCAACGCCCCGGGCCTGTTCGGGTTGCACGAAGTCAAGACGTTCCTGGCGCCGAAACAGGATGCGCTGGTTCGGGTCCTCGCCATCGGCACGATGACCATCGGTGCGACCGTTCGCGGCGGCGCCAGCCTCGACCGCGGATTCGGCAAGTGGCGCGGGGGACTCTTCGACCTCGTGATCTCCGCCCAGGAGTCGTCGGTGGACTACATGCTGCGGCAGGCGTTGGGCAACAACTACTTCCAGATCGACGACAAGGCGACGCCGGATCAAAGCAAGGACGTGAAGGCGCTGGATAGGGTTTCCATTGGCGCCACGAATACGCTCAAGGATCGCGGCAACCACGCGGCGCAGCGTGCGCTCGGCGATCCTCTTTTCCAACCGTTTCGAGCGCACCAGGCCGGCGCTCCCATCTTCTATCACGGCCCCAACAAGAATGTTCCGGAGGCCGCATGCTGAACTTGAGCCCGCTCTTCTTCACAACCCTTGATGACGAATCCTGCATGCACGACGAGCTGGATTTGACGCCTGAGCAGCGCGCCTGGATCGCCAGCGCACGCACTGACGTCAGGGACTGCCTGCGCACAGGCATCCCCCGCGTGCTTAGGGCAAGCGGATACACGGAAGACGTGCCACAGCCGCGCTTCTTCACGCAAGGGTCGTGGGCATACAAGACGCTGAACTCCCCAGCACAACGCCCTCAGCAGGCGGATGTCGATGATGGCTGCTATCTGCCAGTGAGTTTCGTCTCGCAGACGAAGCGTCCCAGCACTGCGGCGACGGTGTTCTTTGCCGCTGCGGAAGAAGCATTGAAGCCGCTGGTTGAGGAAAAGCGGTGGAAGCTTGTCACCGACAAGCCGACGTGCATCCGCATCGTCATTGCTGCGTATGCCCACATTGACATCCCGCTGTACGCGATCCCCGATCAAGAATTTGTCAATTTGGCAGAGGCCTCGATGAGGCGCTATGGGTATGACTCACTGATGGACGCTGTGATCAAAGCGGAGCGGGACGCTTGGACGGCATTGCCTCGCGAGAAGGTGCTCCTCGCCCATCGGGAATGCAACTGGATGCCCTCCGACCCCAGGCCCGTGAAGGAATGGTTCCTGGGCGAGGTGGAAGCCAAGGGGGAGCAGTTCCGGCGTGTGGTTCGTTACCTGAAAGCCTTCCGCGATTGGAAGTGGTCCAGCGGAGGACCTGCCTCGATCCTGTTGATGGCCGCCGCGGCCCCACTCTTTGAGAAACGCGATAGGCGCGACGACCTCGCTCTGCTGGATGTCGTCGCGGCACTGCCAGCCCGGTTGCGTGGAGGAGTGAACAACCCCGTGGAAGAGTCCGAATCGCTCACGGAGCGACTTGGCCAAGCGGGTGTCGAAGATGCGGCCAAAGCATTCGAAGAGTTTGAGAAGGTGCTTCGCGGAGCAA
>CAJWWA010000041.1 GCA_913048495.1 uncultured Halieaceae bacterium | reverse complement strand
CCGGCGTCAATGCATTCACATCCGCCTCGAGAGCCAACAGCATCCCGGCCGCGTCAACGCGCCCGAACGTGGCGGAATCGTGAAGCGGCGTTTCCCCGTTGGCATCGGTTAATCCGACTTCCGCGCCCTTGTCGAGCAACCGCTCGACGACCGGCGTGTGCCCGTGGACGGTCGCGTAGTGCAACGGCGCCGCCATAAGCTTGCCACCTTTCGCGTTCACGTTGCCCCAGTCTGAGATGGCCAAATTGACCTGCTCGAGGTTGCCACCCTTGGCCGCCTCAATGAGCGCGCGATCCGCCTCGGGGTTGGAACAGGCACACAGGCCAAGCGCAAGCCAGACGACAAGAATTACATTTCGCAGTTCAGTCAACAGGCAAACTGTGATGACCTAGTTACAATTGATCAACCCGATTTTCGATGCGCTTGGCCTAGCGCGGGCAACTGACCACCGATTGTCAACTTGCATCCGGCCAAGCGTTGAGAAATTCTCTCCGCACATGCATCGGCCCGCCAAAAGTATTTTCATCGCGCTTGGCCTGCTGCTCGCGCTTGGCCAGGCGCAGGCGCAGCCAGGGCACGGCGAACTCCTCGCGCAGCAGCGCCGCCACGCCCTCGGCAAAGGTCTCCACCAGCTGCCACTGGCTCTCGGCCCCGTAGCGGCGGAGCCGCTGGCAGACGGCATCGTAGTCGAGGGCCCTGCCGACGTCGTCCGTGGTCGCGGGGCCGGCGATATCCGCCGCCAGCTCGAGGTCCAGGACGAGGGTCTGGCGCACCGTGCGCTCCCAGCCGTAGACGCCGATGACCGTGTCCACGCGCAGGCCGCGGATAAATACCCGGTCGCTCACGGGGCCGCGGTGCCCGCCGGGGCAGCGAGGGGCGCCAGCTCGTCCATGGGCCAGCGCGGGCGCACGCGCGCCTCCGGACCGTCCACCTCGCCGGCGGCCAGCCGGCAGGCACCGGCGTAGGCGATCATCGCGCCGTTGTCGGTGCAGAAGGCCGGCGCCGGGTAGAAGACCTGCGCCTGCCGCGCGCCAAGGCTGTCCGCCAGGCGCGCGCGCAGGCGGCGGTTGGCGCTGACACCGCCGGCCATGACCAGGGTGGCGAGCCCCTCCTGCTCGAGGGCGCGGCGGCACTTGATGACCAGCGTGTCGACCACCGCCTCCTCGAAGGCGCGGGCGATATCGGCTTTGTCGCGCGCGCTTGCCTCGGCCTCGCCGGCGCACTCGCGCAGCGTCACCAGGGTGTGCGTCTTAAGGCCGCTGAAGCTGAAATCGAGGCCCGGGCGGTTGACCATGGGCCGCGGGAAAGTGAAGCGCTGCGGGTTGCCGTCCGCGGCCAGGGCCGCCACCTGCGGCCCGCCCGGGTAGGGCAGGCCGAGCATCTTGGCGACCTTGTCGAAGGCCTCGCCGGCGGCGTCGTCCACCGACTCGCCGAGGAGGCGGTAGGCGCCGATACCGTCGACCCGCACCAACTGCGTGTGTCCGCCGGACACCAGCAGGGCGACGAAGGGGAACTCGGGAGCCTCGTCCTCGAGCATGGGCGCGAGCAGGTGCCCCTCCATGTGGTGCACGCCGAGGGCAGGCACGCCCCAGCCGGCGGCGAGGCCGCGCGCCAGCGTCGCCCCGACCAGCAGGGCGCCGACCAGGCCCGGGCCGGCGGTATAGGCGACCGCGTCGATGTCCGCCGCCGTGCAGCCCGCGTCGGCGAGCACTTTGGAAAGCAGCGGGACGGCGCGCCGGACATGGTCCCGGGAGGCGAGCTCGGGCACCACGCCGCCGTAGAGAGCGTGCATGTCGACCTGGCTGTGCAGGGCGTGCGCGAGCAGACCGCGGTCCGTGTCGTAGACCGCGACGCCGGTCTCGTCGCAGGATGTCTCGAGCCCCAGAACGCGCATTACCCTTCCCCGGGTCGAAAAGAGGGCGCATGATACCGCCCGCCGACAGGCTTTGCATTACGCACACCTTGCGTATAGAATGCGCGCCCCTTCAGTGTATGAAAGCGTGCACGGGAAGCGCATTGCCGGGTCCCGGCGTGCGCGGACGATGAACAGACAGGTGAGGTGACATGCCGCACATCAAGGTTAAGGAAAACGAGCCCTTCGACGTGGCCCTGCGCCGCTTCAAGCGCTCCTGTGAAAAAGCCGGCGTGCTTTCGGAAGTGCGCCGCCGCGAGCACTACGAGAAGCCGACCACGGTGCGCAAGCGCGCCCAGGCTGCCGCCGTCAAGCGCCACCTGAAGAAGCTGGCTCGCGAAAACCGCAAGCGCACCCGCCTCTACTGAGGCAGGCGCCGTGAGCGAAGGCAGCATCACCGAGCAGGTCAAGGCCGCCATGAAGGCGGCCATGAAGGCCCGTGACAAGGAGCGCCTCGCCACCATCCGTCTCATCCAGGCCGAGTTCAAGCGCGTCGAGGTCGACGAGCGCATCGATATCGACGACGCCCGCGCGCTGACCATCCTCGACAAGATGGTCAAGCAGCGGCGCGACTCCCAGACCCAGTACGAAGACGCCGGCCGCGCGGAGCTCGCAGCGCAGGAGGCATCGGAGATCGCCGTGATCACCGAGTTCCTTCCCACCCCGCTTTCGGACGCCGAGCTCGAGCAGCTGGTCGACGAGGCCATCGCAGGCAGTGGCGCAGGCGGCATGCAGGCCATGGGCGCTGTCATGGGTGAACTCAAGCCGAAGCTCGCGGGCCGCGCCGACATGGGCGCCGTGAGCAAACTGGTCAAGGCCCGCCTCTCCGGCTAGCCGCAGTGCAACGTCCCCCGGCCCGGCCCCGCGCCCACCGACCGGTGCCCCGCTGATGGCCGGCCGCATACCGCAGAACTTCCTGGACGACCTGCTCGAGCGGGTCGACATCGTCGACGTGGTCGACCGCCGGGTGAAGCTGAAGAAGACCGGCAAGAACTACAGCGCCCGCTGCCCCTTCCACGACGAGAAGACGCCTTCCTTCACGGTGAACCCCGAGAAGCAGTTCTACTACTGCTTCGGCTGCGGCGCCGGCGGCAATGCCCTCGGCTTCCTGATGGACTACGAGAACATCGACTTCCCGCAGGCGGTGGAGAACCTCGCCGGCACCGTCGGCCTCGAGGTCCCGCGCGAGGAAGGGGGACGCCGCGGAAGCAGCAGTGAAGACCGGCACAAGCCCCTGTTCAGCCTCCTCGAGGAAGCGGCCGTCTTCTACCAGAAGGCGCTGCGCAGCCATCCCGCCGCTGAACGCGCCGTGGGCTACCTGCGCGGCCGCGGCCTCACCGGCGAAATCGCCCGGGACTTCGGCCTCGGCTTCGCCCCGCCGGGCTGGGACAACCTGCTCGGGGCCCTGGGCAGCGACGAGCCCCGCCGGGAGCGGCTCCTGGCCACGGGTATGGTCGTTCGCAACGATGCGGGCAGGGTCTACGACCGCTTCCGCGACCGGGTGGTATTCCCCATCCGCGACCAGCGCGGCCGCGTGGTCGCCTTCGGCGGCCGGGTGCTCGGCGACGACAAGCCCAAGTACCTGAACTCGCCGGAGACGCCGGTATTCCACAAGGGCCGGGAGCTCTACGGCCTTTACGAGGCGCGGCAGCACAATCGCAAGCTGGACCGGCTTTTGGTCGTAGAGGGCTACATGGACGTCATCGCCCTCGCCCAGCACGACATCCGCAACGCCGTCGCGACCCTCGGTACGGCGACCAGCCAGACCCACCTGGAGCGCATCTTCCGCCTCTGCCCCGAGGTGGTGTTCTGCTTCGACGGTGACGAGGCCGGCCGCAAGGCCGCTTTCCGGGCTCTGGAGGCGACGCTCCCGGCGATGACCGACGGCCGGCAGGCCCGCTTCCTGTTCCTGCCGGAAGGCGAGGACCCGGACACGCTGGTCCGCGCGCGCGGCGCGGAGCATTTCCGCGGTCTGGCAGACCAGGCCGCGCCGCTGGAGCGCTTCCTGTTCGAGGCCTGCGCCGAGGGCATCGACTCCGGCACCCTCGAAGGCCGCGCCCGCTATGCCAAGGCGGCGTTGCCGCACCTGCGCACCCTGCCCCAGGGGGTCTACCGGGAGCTCATGTTCCGGGAGCTCGCCGAGCGGACCGGGCTCGAACTCGCCAGCCTGATGGCGCTCGAGGCGCCCCCGCCGCCGCGGGAGTCGCCACCGCCGGCACCCGAAGCGCCCGGCCCCGTCGCTGCCCCGGGGCCGGCCCCGCGGCGGCGGTCGCCACTCACGGAGCGGCGCAGCGGGCACGCCAACCTGCTGCAGAGTGCCATCGCCTTGCTCCTGCACCAGCCCGCGGCCGCGCGTCACGCCGACCCGGCAGCCCTCCAGAGCCTCGCCGGCGAGGAGGCGGCGTTGCTGCGGGCCATGGTCGAGCTGCTGCAGCGCCACCCGGACTCCAGTACCGCCATGCTCCTCGGACACTGGCACGGTACCGCCGAGGGCGAATTACTGGGACGGCTCGCCGGCCAGGAGCGCCTCATACCGGCCGAAGGCATCGAGACCCAGTTCCGCGCCACCATTGACCGGCTGCTGGCCCAGCCGGAGCGGGAGCGCATCGTGGCGCGGGTCGACAAATTAAGAAGCACCGACTACGCTTCGATGGGCGCAGAGCAAAAACAAGAACTGAGGGAGCTGTTGCATCAGCTGCAGCAACTGGACAGGCAGTTCCGCAACGACCGCCACTAGCGCGTTCAATGACCGCCTCGCCCCGGGCAAAAGCCCAGCGGTACCAGCAACACCATTGGCACCAGGACAAAGCGACATTTTCCCGGACATTTTGTGGGCAAATCACTCTGATACCCGCTATAATGGCCGGCTACGTTTTTTCTCTTTATCGCTGATTTACAAAGGTTTTCCTGAATGACGAGCGTCGTGAAGCAGCAGTCCCGGCTGAAGTCCCTGATTGCCAAGGGCAAGGAGCAGGGCTACCTCACCTACGCCGAGGTGAACGATCACCTCCCGGACGACATCTCTGATCCGGACCAGGTCGAAGACATCATCCAGATGATCAACGACATGGGCATCCATGTCTACGAGCAGGCCCCGGACGCCGATGAACTGCTGATGACCGAGGGCGACAGTTCGGCCGACGACATCGCCGCCGCCGAGGCCGCCGCCGCGCTCGCCGCCGTGGAGACGGAGGCCGGCCGCACGACGGACCCGGTGCGCATGTACATGCGCGAGATGGGCACCGTCGAGCTGCTCACCCGCGAGGGCGAGATCGTCATCGCCAAGCGCATCGAGGAAGGCATCCGCGAGCTGATGGCCGCCCTCGCTTTCTACCCTGGCGCCGTGAAGTCGATCCTCGACGAATACGCCCTGGTGACCAAGGAAGAGCGCAAGCTCAGCGATGTGCTCGTCGGCTACCTCGACCCGGCCGAGCACGTGCCCTCCGCCGCGCAGATCGCCGAGGCCGCCGCCAAGGACGATTCCGACGACGACAACGAGGGCGGCCCGGACCCGGTGGAAGCCAAGAAGCGCTTCACCGCCCTCAAGCGCCAGTTCAACAAGACCGAGAAGGTTATCGCCGCGAAGGGCCGGCAGCACAAGGAAGCCGTCGCCGAGATGGAGAAGCTCGGCGAGCTGTTCAAGTTCTTCAAGCTCACGCCGCGGGTTTTCGAGCCGCTGACCGATGTGGCGCGCACCGCCCTGGCGCAGGTCCGCGAGCAGGAGCGCGAGATCATGCGCATCGCCGTGCGCGATTGCGGCATGCCGCGCAAGGAATTCATCAAGTCCTTCCAGGGCGCGGAAGCGGACCTCAAGTGGGCCGGCCGCCACGCCCGCAAGAAGGACTACGGCAGCAAGCTCAGCGCGCGCAAGGACGACATCCAGCGCGCCCAGCGGCGCATCCAGCAGATCGAGGAAGAGACCGGCCTCTCGGTCACCGAGATCAAGGAAATCAACCGCCGCATGAGCATGGGCGAGGCCCGGGCCCGCCGCGCCAAGAAGGAGATGGTCGAGGCCAACCTGCGCCTCGTGATCTCCATCGCCAAGAAGTACACCAACCGCGGCCTGCAGTTCCTGGATCTCATCCAGGAGGGCAACATCGGCCTCATGAAGGCCGTCGACAAGTTCGAGTACCGCCGCGGCTACAAGTTCTCGACCTACGCCACCTGGTGGATCCGCCAGGCGATCACCCGCTCCATTGCGGACCAGGCCCGGACCATCCGCATCCCGGTGCACATGATCGAGACCATCAACAAGCTGAACCGCATCTCCCGGCAGATGCTCCAGGAGATGGGCCGGGAGCCGACGCCGGAGGAACTCGGCGAGCGCATGGACATGCCCGAGGACAAGGTCCGCAAGGTGCTGAAGATCGCCAAGGAGCCGATCTCCATGGAGACGCCCATCGGCGATGACGAGGATTCGCACCTCGGCGACTTCATCGAGGACACGACGATCCATTCGCCCGTCGACTCCGCAACCGGCCAGGGGCTGCAGGAAGCCACTAAGGACGTGCTCGCCGGCCTCACCGCCCGCGAGGCCAAGGTGCTGCGCATGCGCTTCGGCATCGACATGAACACGGACCACACGCTCGAGGAAGTCGGCAAGCAGTTCGACGTGACCCGCGAGCGCATCCGCCAGATCGAGGCCAAGGCCCTGCGCAAGCTGCGCCACCCGACCCGCTCGGATTACCTGCGCAGCTTCCTGGACGAGTGACAGCGGACACCCTGCGCCGCGGTTTTCTGCTGGTGATCGCGATCGGCCTCGTGCCGGTCGCCCTCTCCTACGGCGTAGACCCCGCGACATCCCTGGAGCGGCTCTACGGCATCACCGTAGAAGGCATCGACCTGACCCATATCTTCCGCGCCTATATGGGCCTCTACCTCGCCGCCTCTGTGCTCTGGCTCGCCGGCGCTTTCAGCCAGAGGCTTCGCCGACCGGCGCTCATAGCCGCCGGCGTCTTCATGCTGGGTATCGCCGCGGGCCGCATCCTCAGCCTTGCCGTCGACGGCTTGCCGGACGCAAAGTTTGTTGTCTACCTCGCCATTGAGCTCGCCGCCGGCATCCCGGCCCTCCTGCTCGCCCGCCACGCCGACTGAACCAGCCTGCGCTGTGCCCGGGCGGCGCCATGGCCTATACTCGGCGCCCGTACGTACGGGCCCATAGCTCAGTTGGTTAGAGCAGTCGACTCATAATCGATTGGTCGCAGGTTCGAGCCCTGCTGGGCCCACCATTCCCCATAGGTCCTTTCCGGGCACATAGGTGACACTTCCGCCTGAGCGTTATCAACAGGTTGGTCTTCGGGAATACAACCGCTCTGCTAACGCTCCTCCGGACTGCCGGAAGGCCCTCAAGCTGCGGCGTCACCCGCCACCCACGCCCCTTACCCAAACCTGTCGGAATCCGTGCGACAGGCCTGCGATTTTTTATTAGCATAACCTCGTAAGCCCTCCTCGGACCGGTCATGCTCCACGTCTTCCGCCGCAGTCTCCTGACAATCCTCGCTGCGACCCTGACGCTTGCAGTAAGCGGAACCGCCGCGGCCAAGGACACACTCGTCACCAGTGTATCCACCTTCGTCTCACCGTCGCAGCCGGCACCGGGAGATTTGTATACGGTAAGGACAACGCTACGAGGTAGCACGGGCACGCCCTGTACCGTAAACGTTACCGCGGAGGTTGCAGGACTCAGCCAGTCGCGCAGCGGTTTGCGGCTGCACGCCAATCAACCCGTACAGCTGACCTTTTCCTTCAACCTCGCGGGCCTGGCCAGCGGCACAGACTTAACACCGACGATCCGGTGGAGTGGATGCGGCACCGGAGCAACATCCTCGATTTCCGGTGGAGGCACACCCCCGACGGTACAGACCGTCGCCACTCCAGCACTGAGCCTGTCGAAGTCGTTATCGGGCACACAGAAGGCCATCGTCAGCCCCGGTGACTTCGTCACTTATCGCCTGGAGTACGCGAGCACGGGAACTGCTACCGCAAACTCAGTGGTCCTCACGGATACGCTCGACAGCCGGCTCAGTTTCGAATCCGCTACCGGCGGCGCTTCGGTGAGCGGCCAGACCGTCACCTGGAACCTTGGAGACCTCGATCCGGGTACCACCAACAGCGTCGAGCTGACAGCACGCGTAGGTGCGGGAGTCACATCCGGATTTCTCGACAATACCGGGACGATCAGCGCGTTGGCCACAGCATCAGTCGGCAGCAACACCGTGCGGGTCACCGTTGATGACTCCCCCAATATCCAGCTGTTCAAAACTATTGACGACGACCTGACGCAGGCGGCCGTGCTCGAGGCCGGGAGGACCATTACTTACCGCATCGCTTACGAGAACCTTGGTGGCAGCGATGCCGACAACGTGGTGATCACCGATGTGCTGCCGGCCCAGTTTGTTGGAACGCCGGCTCTGGGCGGCGGGTTGAGTAATACCTTCGATACCATAACGAGGACCGCCAGCTGGAATCTCGGCACCGTGCCGCGCAAGCTGGGAGGTGTTGTCACGCTCACCGCGCAGATTGATCCGGCCGCGGGCGGCGTCGACTTTGAGAACGAGGCTGTCGCGACCTTCACGGGTGGCGCCTCGAACGTCTCCCGGGCCCATATCACCGTCGCCGCAGAGCCTTATCTGCTGTTGAACAAGCGCGTGCAGCCAACGCTGGTATCGCCGGGTGAGACCGTCAGTTACCTCGTCGAATATTCGAATATCGGTTCGCTGAGCGCACGGCAACCGGTCTTTCGGGACACCTTGCCTGCGGGCCTTACGCCGGTACCCGGCTCGTTCAGCGGCACCTACGATCCCGCCAGCCGCACGCTCGAGTGGGTGCTGCCGGACATCGCCCCGGGGTCGCAAAGCCATACGCTATCGTACCAGGCGACGATCGACGGCGGCGTGGGCAACACCGACCTGATCAACCAGGTAACGGCCACCGCGAGTAATCTCCCGGGCATTCTCACGGCAACAGCGTCTGCGAAAGTTCAGGTTC
Organism: uncultured Halieaceae bacterium; assembly: GCA_913048495.1. Classification (GTDB taxonomy): domain Bacteria; phylum Pseudomonadota; class Gammaproteobacteria; order Pseudomonadales; family Halieaceae; genus Pseudohaliea. The sequence continues at coordinate 8,852 of CAJWWA010000041.1, read as the reverse complement.
GGGAAGAGCCCGTACTTGTACCGCGGAAACTACTCGCTCCCGGAAGCAGCAACGTCGTTCGCGACGGAGAGCAGTTGACCTTCCTGATCAGTGTTGAGAACACCGGCGCGGAATCCACGAGCGGCGGCATCACCATAGCCGATGATCTACAACCCGGGCTCAGTTTCGTCTCGGCTTCCGCCGGCGGCGTGGAATCCTCTCCCGGCGTGGTGACCTGGAACCTGGCCGATGTAACTGCAAACAGCCAGTCCGGCGTGGTCAGACTCACCGTGGAAGTCGACGGCAGTCAGCTCGCCGACGGCGATTTCATTGCAAACGCCGTGAGTGTCACTGCAGAGGACCAGTTCGGCCGCCGCTACAGTGAATCCAGTAACCACGTCGTGGTGCAATACAATGCCCCGCCACGAGTCCAGATCAGCAAGACGGCTTCGCCGCCACCGACAACGCCGGTATTCCCCGGGGACATCATCGACTACACGATCACCGCTACGCTGCAGTCATTGCAGGGCATCGGAGACCTCCGTATTGCGGATATTCTTCCACCTTCACTGGAATTCCTGAAAGTGGATGGCACCGCGGTCACAGTCAGTTCCACCGGCGGCAACACGATTGTCGAGTGGCCAGCTACACCGCTTGCCTCAGGAAGCCTGTCTGTAACCCTGCAGGCGCGCGTCAGGGCGGGCACTCCCCCGGGTGTTTCCATTACCAATTTCGCCGCTGCCACTTATAACGCAGGACGGGGCTTCGCATCTCCCTCTGGCATCGTGCATTACGTCGCCGATGCCGCCGTCAGTCTGCAGAAATCACGCCCTGCGGATCAGGCTGAAGTCGTGGACGGGGAAGAGATCGGCTACGAAATCACCTACACAAACTCGGGACGCGTTACGCTAACTGATCTTACGCTGCGCGACGTACTGCCCGATGGCATGGTCCTGGTCAGCGCAGCTCCAAGCCCGACCCGCACTACCGCAGGCCCGCCGACCACCCTCGAGTGGGACCTGCCACCGATCGACGCGGGACGCAGCAACACCGTCATTGTCCGTGCCCGGGTCGATGGTGCCGCGGCGGGTAAGGTGCTGACCAATCAATCGCAGATAAGCAGCTCGCAGGCGCAGCCCCAGTCGGCATCGGTGACTTCGGTGGTTCGAGCGGCGCCGAACGTTACGCTGACGAAAACCGTGAACGCATCCAATGCACACCCGGGAGACAGCATCGAGTATACGATCAGCTACGCCAATACCGGGCAGGGCGATGCGCTGAATGTAGCGCTCCTCGATAGCTTTCCCGCCGAACTGAACTTTGTCAGCGCGTCGGACCAGGTCACGCCGTCCAGCGGTGTGCTGCTCTGGAACCTCGGAACTCTCGCTCCCGGCGACAGTGGCAGCAAGACGGTCAGGGCTACCGTACCGGCCGGCACCTACTCCCCGGCTCTCGCGGTGACCAATCGCTCGGATATCGTTTCGGACAAGACCTCTGCGACCGCCTCTTCCACCGTCTCGCTGACAAACCTTCCGGCTTTGTCCATCGACAAGACGGTGGACCGCACCCACGCCTCACCTGGCGATGTACTGCGCTACACGCTGAACATCAGGAAAACCGGGGGTGCGGCGACCAGCGTTGCGGCTGCCGACCTGCTTTCACCCAACGTCGAGTACGTAGCCGGCAGCAGCAACATGCCGCTCGACCCGGCAAGCGATACGGCCATCGGTTTACTGGTCTGGGAGCTCGGTGACCTGCCTGCTGGGCCAACCGCCGCACCGATCAACATCTTTTTCGACGCGCGCGTCGCGTCCGTGCTGCCCGACGGAACCCCGTTGCGCAACCTCGCCACGGCAGGCGCCAATGAAGTAGCACCGGTTCTGTCCAACGAAGTCACCACAGTTGTTGACAGCGCGCCGGTCCTGACTATCAGCAAGACAGCCAGTGTCGCTACGCTGTTGTCGCCCACGACGGCATCCGGTGACCCGGGAGATACGATCACCTATTCCATTTCGGTCGAGAACACGGGAAACGCACCCGCCACGGGCGTAACTGTCAACGACACGTTACCGGGCGAACTGCTCATTGATCCCGGCTCTACATCGGCAAATATTGTCGGCCAAACAGCCACCTGGACCATCCCAACGTTGCGGCCCGGTGCTCCCACCACGCTTACCATCGCTGCCCGTATCGCCAACGACGTGCCGGACGGCACGGTGCTTCGCAACACCGCATCGGTGCAGAGCAACATGGCCGGGGTCGGCGGCGCCGTGTCGGCACCGCTCACGACCATCGTCACAGGACAGCCACGGCTCACCCTCGGCAAACAGGCTTCGGCTTCGGCGGTGAGAGCCGGTGAGCAGCTTACCTACACACTCAGCTACCGGAATGAGGGCACCGCCGACAGCGGCACGATTACCATTGAAGACGTTCTTCCTCCGGAGGTGAGCTTCGTAAGCGCGAGCAATGGCGGGTCAGACTCCGGTGGCGGCCACGTCACCTGGACTCTGCCTTCGCTGTCCGCGGGTCAGCGCGGAGCCGTTACCGTGACGGTTGAGGTCGACCCGGTCATCCCGAACAACACGGTGTTGCGCAATACCGCGAGGATCTGGGAGGGCGGAAACGTCACGACGGCGGTTGTGGCGACATTCACAGGGGTACAGCCGATCGTCAGCAGTCTGCCGGTTCTGGAAATCGACAAGAGCGTGTCCAAGAAGCAAAGCAAGATCTCCGCCGGAGATCGCGCAGTGTTTGAGATCGCCTACCGGAATGTGGGCAGCGATACCGCAACAAACGTCGAGATCATTGATGTTCTGTCTTCGGGGCTTTCTCTTGTCAGCGCGACGGGGTCACCCAGCATCTCCGGCAACACGATCACCTGGCGCCTGCCCTCGCTTCCGGCGCAGACCGCTGGAACCCTGCTGCTTACCGCGGAAGCGGATGCGGCACTTGCCAACGGCAAGGTGCTGACGAACAGCGCTACGATCTCGGCAGTAGAGCAACCTCAGCCGCGTGCTGCATCGGCCGCGGTCACCGTGCTCAACGAAGTATTGTCGCTCAGCAAAACGGCGGACCGGGCTGTGGTGCGATCCGGCGTCTCGGCAACCGCCACCCCCGGAGATACCCTGACCTACACACTGAGTTACGAAAATTCAGGGGGTGCGGCTGCAGGTGCCGTGACGGTCACAGACGTTCTGCCCGCCGATGTGACGTTCGTCAGTGCAACGCCCGCTCCGGCAAGTGTGAGCGGTCGCTCTGTCAGCTGGGATTTGGGCCCTGTTGCGGCGAAGAGCACGGGACAACTGGTGCTGGTCACTCGCGTGGGCGACGACCTTCGCGACGGCACCGTTTTGCACAACACCGCATCGATCAGCAGCACCATCTCAACTGGCACGGCGGCAACACCGGTCGACGTGCTGGTCAGCAGCCAACCGGAGCTGGACATCATCAAGACGAGCAAGGTCCGCCAGGTATCGCCGGGGCAGACCTTTGCCTACGACATTACCGTTAGCAACATCGGTTCCGATACCGCCCAGAACGTGACGCTAAACGACACGCTGCCGCCGGAAACCAGCTTCATCAGCGCAACAGATGGCGGCACGCACAGCGCCGGCGTCGTCACCTGGACACTTGGGACACTGCAGCCCAACAGCAGCTACACGGTGCACGTGGAGGCTCAGGCCGATACCGTGATCGCCAACGGTACGCCGCTGCTGAACACGGCCTCGGTACAAGGACAGAATTCAGCAGCCGCCTTGCTCCCGCCTGTCTCATCCTCGCTGTTGCTGCCGGTGACCAGCAGCCCGATCCTGGATATCGACTACAGCGTGGATCAACCCACCGTTCAGCCCGGAGGTGCACTTCTCTACACGATCATCGTGCGCAATACGGGGAACGATACGGCGACCAATGCCGCCGTAAGCGCCCTGCTGCCGGCGGGTACAGCGCCCCAGTCAATCGACAGCTTTGGCGCCTTCGTCGGCAACGAAGCAACCTGGAACATCGGCAGCCTGCCACCCTCCGGACAGATTGATCTGCAATTCAGCGTGCGGGTGCTAAGTGGCATTCCCGACGGTGCGAGCGAAATCTCCGTGGCGACGATAGTGGCAGACAATGCGCCAGCAGCGGCCGCATCGACAACGACGGTCGTCAGCGCCCGACCGTCCCTTGTTCTCAGCAAGACAGCACCTGGCAGCGTCAATGCCGGAGATTCGCTGACCTATGCCCTGGACTACTTCAACCAGGGGAACGCAGCCGCTTTCGACCTGGTCATCGAGGACAACCTGCCGGCAGGCACCAGCTTTGTCGCCGCCAGCAACAACGGCATCGAAGTATCGCCGGGCGTTGTCCGCTGGAATCTCGGCGCGCTGGCTCCGCTTGCCGGCGGACGGGTCACGGTGGAGGTCGCGACGGTCTCCGGGGTCAACGATGGCAGCGTCATCACCAACGTGGCCTCGGCCAGCAGCACGGGAACCAGCAGCGCCGTGGCGCAGGCAACGACCATCGAACGCAGCCACACGGAACTCGAAGTCACGATCACTGCGGCGCAGGACCCCGTGGCGGCAGGCGCGCAGGAGGTGCTGACCGTCGCCTGGACGAACACCGGAAACCAGGATACGACCAACGCCCTGGTCACAGCGACCGTACCGCCCGACACCGGCTTTGTTTCTGCTACGGGCGGCGGCAGCTTCGACGGCACCGGCCTCGTGACCTTCAACGTGGGCAATCTGCCGGCAGGTGCGTCAGGGTCTGCCACGATCACCCTGAACGTGGCTTCACCGCTTGCAAATGGCACTGTACTCAAGAGCATCGCTTCCATCCGCGCCGACAACGGCCTGCCGGACTCTGACTCCGTACCTTTCATGGTCAGCAGCACACCGGTAATCGTTGCCTCCAAATCGGTGTCGGCAGCGCGGGTGGACTCTGGCGGCACCGTCGTCTTCACGATTGCGCTCAAGAACTTCGGCAGCACCGCGGCTACCGGCGTATCCGTCACGGATGCACTCCCTGCCGGTCTGCAGGTCCTCCGGGCGGACAGCGGCGGCACTGTCGATAAGGCAGCCAACCGGGCAGTATGGAACGTGGGAGCCATCGCCGCCGGCGCGGCGTCTGCGAACCTTACGCTGACCGCACAGGTGCAGGCCGCAAACCGGTCACTTACCAATATTGCGGAGATTGCGTCAGCGGAACTGCCAGCCCTGGCTGTCAGATCAACCGTCGAGGCCGGCGAAGCACAGCCCGTTCCGGTCCTGCCGGGCCCAATGCTTTACCTACTGGCAATGGCGATGCTTTTCCTTACCGCCGCGTTCCTGCGAAGGGCAGGGGTTAGGGTCCAACACCGACGGTGACGCTCCTGCCTGGGCCTCTTCGAACGGTTGCGCGCCGGGACGCCATCCGTTCGGGCATCTAGTGACTCTTCCATCGCAGGCGCGGGCTACCCCTTGCGGCAGCGGGCTCCACCCGGCATCCGAAATTGGCTGCTATAGTTGTGTAGATGAATGGCAAGGCGCATCGGTCGATTTCCCGACACGCGCAGGGCACTGCCGCGGCCGGGACCGCAGCACACTCATCGCTCGGAGTGTGTGTCCGGTGAGTGCAGAACAAGGCGCAGATGCAGCGAGGGTTGCCGGTGAGAAGCGCCACTTTGAGAGCGCGGGCGCCTACGACCCACTGCCGGAAATCTGCCGCTACCGCACGCGCCGCTACGTTCAGCCCCGGGTCAATGAAGTCTTCGACACGCATAGCCAGGCAGACTTCTATACCCGTCCCATCCTCGAGAAAACTGCAGCCGGTGGCCCTGTCACTGTCCTCAGCCTCGGCAGCGGGAACGGCGAACTAGAGCTGGGGCTTGCGAGCGACCTCCTGCGCGGTGGGGTGGACAGTTTTCACATCGAGGGGCTCGAGTATTCCCGTCTGAACGTCGATGCCGCGAACGCAAATGCCAGGGCGCAGGGCCTGGAAGGCAAGGTGTCTTTCTTCGAGGGAGACTTCAACACGCTGGCCGCAGACCGCGAACGGGACTTCGTCATCGCCAACCAGGTACTCCATCATGTGTCGGCCCTGGAGAACCTGTTCGATGCATTGACGCACATCCTGGGCAAGGGCGGGTTGCTGCTCACCCGGGACATGATCGGCCGCAATGGACACCTTGCCTGGCCCGAATGCCGGGAGCTGATCGATCGCGTCTGGAGCGGTATGCCGCGGCGCTATTGCTATAGCCACCGGGAGAAGCGCTTTCTCGATGAGCCGCCAGACCGGGACTATTCCAGAAACTCTTTCGAGGGCATCCGCGCGCAGGATATCCTGCCGCTCATGCTGGAACGCTTCTCCTTCGAGCGCTTCTACGCCTTCGGCGGGATCACGGAGAAGATCCTGAATCGCGCACTGGGCCCCAACTTCAGCGTCGAGAACGAGGATGATCTCGCCTTCGTCAACAATCTGGAGTTGTTGAACGACACGGCAATCAATGGCGGCCTGATCAAGCCCACGGTCATGCTGGCCCACGTCGCTGTCGAGCCGCGGCCGCTGACCTGCTGGCGTGACCGCACCCCCGAACGCTGCGTGCGCGTTCCGGATTGACGCGCCGGCGAAGCAGCAAGGCAGCAATTGGGACGAACAGACGGAGGCCTCCATGGCCGGTGGCTTTGCAAAGGATGGCGCAGTGCAGGAGCAGATTGACGCCAGCCTGACCGATGAGATCAACCGGGCGCGAAGTCGCCTGCCGCGCGGCGAAAGCGCACGCCGGTGCGACGAATGCGATGCCACAATTCCCGAGGCGCGGCGCGAGGCCGTACCAGGAGTTCGCCTCTGCGTCGCCTGCCAGGAACAGGCCGATGACGAGCATCGGGCGACGACCGGCTACAACCGCCGCGGCAGCAAGGACAGCCAGCTGCGTTAGCGGCCACCTGCTGACCGACTTCCGGCACCTTGTTGCCTGGGCCACGGGCACGGCACCATGAGCCTCGCAACGACAACCTGCCGGTAAATGGAGGGAGACCTTGCCTGAAACCCGCGAAATGACCGCGATGGCCGAGCTCAAGTTCCTGGCCGACCTGTCCCAGCCGCTGGTCTACGTGCCGTCGAAGGGCGGCGGCGATCAGACGGAGCACCAGGGCAACTTCCGTACGCACTCGGTAAAGGTTCGCGACGCCCGGCGGTCACTGCCGACGACAGACCTGGACCGGGAGGGCTTTGTGCTCCTCGAGCAGCCCAGCGTCGTCGGTGATTTCTACGACGACGAGGCGCTGCGCACCACCTACCACGGCGAGCTGATTGCGCTTATCAAGGCGCTCACCGGCGCACGCCGGGTCGAAGTCTTCGATGACACGCGCCGCAGCGCCTCGGTCGCCACGCAAAGGGAGCGCGGCATCCGTGAGCCCGCGAACATCGTGCACAACGACTACACCGCCGCGTCTGGCCCGCGAAGGCTCAATGACTTCTTCACCGACGCGCCGGAAGAGGCCGAAGCGCTCCGGCAGCAGCGCTTCGCGATCATCAATGCCTGGCGGCCGATCAACGGCCCGGTCTACGATCAGCCGCTGGTGCTATGCGACGCCGGCAGTATCGCCGACGGCGACCTGGTCGCCATGGAGCGCCGCGCCGAGGAGCGCATCGGCGAACTGCAGGTCGCGCTCTACAACCCGGGGCAGCGCTGGTACTACTTCCCGCGCATGCGCCCGGAGGAAGTCCTGCTGTTCAAGACCTACGACTCGGCAGAGGACGGCCGGGCCCGCTTCACGCCGCATTCCTCCTTTGCCGATCCGGCTGCGCCGCGGGATGCGCCTGCGCGCGAGAGCCTGGAGTCGCGCTGCCTGGTGTTTTTTTGAGGGGAGGAGCCAGCGCCCGCCGTCGACCTTCGCCGAGGCCTCAAAGCCGTGACTTCACGGTGCGAGCGGCCTACCCTGACAGCTCGGCTGCCGCCCCTGCGGCCGGCCCGGTCCAGCACAACAAGGAGAAGTGACATGGACGCTTTTCGAACGACGGTTGTCCGAAAGACCATCGCGGCCGCGAGCCTGCTGGCGACGATCGCAACACCGGTGCTCGCCGATGAACTCGTCCACATGGCACCGCCCGGCGCCCTCGCCGACCTGCCCTTTTCCGAGGCCGTCATCTACGACGATTTCATTTTTCTCAGCGGTCAGCTCGGTGTCGACCCGGCAACCGGCGAGCTCGTGGAGGGCGGTATCGGCCCGGAGACGCGCCAGACCATGGAGAACATCCAGGCCACGCTCGCCCGCGCAGGCGCCACCATGAATGACGTCATCAAGTGCACCGTGTTCATGGCCGACATCGAGGAGTGGGCCGCCATGAACGCGGAGTACGTGAAGTTCTTCGACCGGAAACCTGCGCGAAGCGCCCTGGGCACCGCCGGCGGCATTGCTCTCGGGGCCCGCGCGGAGATCGAGTGCCTCGCCGCAGCGCCCGACGACGACGCCGAGTAGGCCGCCCGCAAGTCACAGCGCGCCCCGGCGCTGCCGGGCCGCGTTTTATTCACCGGACACTCATTGACGGAAAAGGAATCAACCATGCCGAGCTTTAGCCGCCTGGCCCTGCTGACCGCGCTCATACTCTCGCCCCTGGCCATCGCCGATAGCGCGGTGGAGAACCCGCTCAAGGCCGAGATCATCGCCTCGATCGATGCCCAGGCCGGGGCCCTCGCCGACCTGAGCGACGAGATCTGGGGCTACGCCGAGATCGCCTTCCGCGAATCGCAGTCCGCGGACGCCCTCGTGCGCCACGCCGAAGCCCATGGCTTCGAGGTCACGCGGGGCACCGGCGGCATTCCCACCGCCTTCGTCGCCGAGTATGGCAGCGGCAAGCCGGTCATCGGCATCATGGGCGAGTTCGACGCCCTGCCCGGGCTCTCGCAGGCC
>CAJWWA010000040.1 GCA_913048495.1 uncultured Halieaceae bacterium | reverse complement strand
CGACGCGAGCCGGCCGATGGCCTTCGACCGTGTGCTGATCAAGCGCATGGAAGGCCACGCCCGGGGCCGCGGCCCCGGCGAGGTGGCGGCGCGGCTGCGGGATGCCTTCTGCCGGCTCGGCTACGCCCGGGCGGCGATCCGCGAGCACAAGACGGAGCTCGGCGCCGTGCGCGCGGCGCTGCGCTGGGCCGGGCCCGGCGACCTCGTCGTGCTGCTTTCCCACGAACGCCGCGATGCCACGCAGGCCTTCCTGCAGGCACGCGCGGCAGAGGCAGGAGCCCCGTCATGATTACGCTGATCGCCGGTGCGGACCTCTACGCGCCCGAGCCCCGGGGAACCACGGACCTGCTGGTGGCCGGCGGCCGGGTCGCCGCACTGGGCGCCGGCGCCGCCGTGCAGGGCGATGCCGTGGAAACGGTCGACGGCCGCGGCAAGCTGCTGCTGCCCGGCCTCGTCGATGCGCTGACCCATCCGTGCGGCGGCGGTGGCGAGGGCGGCTTCGCCAACCGCACGGCGGAGATTCCGGCGGCGGATTTCATCCGCGCCGGCGTGACCGCGCCGGTGGGCGCCCTCGGCACCGACAGCATCGGCCGCAGCCTCGAGGTGCTCTACGGCAGCGTGATGGCGCTGCGCGGCCACGGCCTTCGCGCCTTCATGCTCAGCGGCGCCTACCGGGTGCCGGCACCGACGCTCACCGGCGACATCGCCCGCGACCTGGTACTGATCGACCCGGTGGTCGGCATCGGCGAGGTGGCGGTCGCGGAGCACCGCGGCACCCAGCCCACGGCACAGGAGCTACGGCGCCTCGCCGCAGAGACGCGTCTGGGGGGCACGCTCAAGGGCTGCGGCGGCACGGTGCTGGTCCACGTCGGCGAGGGGGCAGAGCGCCTGGCGCTGCTGCGCGAAGCGATCGCGGGCAGCGACCTGCCGGCCGGCGTGCTCTACCCCACGCACGTCAACCGCAGCCACGCCCTGCTGGCCGAGGCTGCCGCGTGGACGCGCGAGGGCGGCTTCGTCGACATCACGGTCTCGACCACGCCGGAACTCATCGCCGCCGGCGACATCACGGCCCTGGATGCGCTGGCGGCCCTGCGCGAGGGCGATGCGGACCTGTCGAGAATCAGCTTCTCGTCCGACGCGGGCGGTTCCTTACCGCTCTACCGGGACGGCGAGCTGGTGGGCCTGCAGGCGGCGGCGCCGTCCGCCCTCAACGACCTGCTGGCGGAAACGCTGCAAAAGGCCCCGGACCAGCTGCCGGCCGTCATCGCGGGGCTCACCGCCAACCCTGCCGCGGCCCTGCGCCTGCCCGGCGTCGGCAGGCTGCTCGCCGGCGGCCCGGCTGACCTGCTGCTCGCGGACGCGCAGAGTGGGCGGGTGACCGATGTGATGGCTAAGGGGCGGTGGTTGATGCGGGATGGGGAGCTAGTGAACGGCTGATGACAATTCGACAGTCGAGTCTTGGAAGTTCAGGCTCCATGAATGTCTGGCTGGCGAAGTGCAGGTAGCGGAAGCACTGAGTTTCGCGCGGATGTTTTGATTTTGCGAAGGACTCTGGCTTAGCGACGCTCTGCCGACGGCTGGGCCAGATTGATCGGAACAGGCTAAGGCCTGTTCCGACCCTTCGGGCTGCGCGCCTGCGGCGCTTGTCCAAATCGCTGCGCGCATAGTGATCACAACACGGTTGCCTCCCGTGTTGTGACCCCTTCGGGGCGCCGTCGCTGCGCTCCGGCGTCCAAAGCGCTCCTTTGGTCGCGCTTTGTCGAAGGCAGTTCTGCTGCCTGGAGTTCAACCACCTACAAAAAAGCCCCGCAAATGCGGGGCCTTGTTGTAGGTGGTAGGACCAGCCAGATTAATCGAAAACGGCTTACGCCGCTTTCGACCCTCCGGGCTGCGCGCCTGCGGCGCTTGTCCAAATCGCTGCGCGATTTGTCGAAGGCAGTTCTGCTACCTGGAGTTCAACCACCTACAAAAAAGCCCCGCAAATGCGGGGCTTTTTTGTAGGTGGTAGGACCAGCCAGATTCGAACTGGCGACCTCTACCATGTCAAGGTAGCGCTCTAACCAACTGAGCTATGGTCCTGTAAGCAAGGTGCGCGATTATAGTGGGAACCGTGGCGAGGCTCAATAGATCGTGAACTGGCAGGAACTGGAGGCGGCGGTCGCCCGGTTGCTGGGTCGTGACTTCTCAGTGAAAGACCGGGCACCTGTCGGGGGCGGTTGCATCAGCGAGGCGTGGCGCCTCGACAGCAGCGAGGGGCCCTGCTTCCTGAAGACCGGGCCGGCCGGCGCCGCGGACGGCTTCGACGCCGAGGCCGATGGGCTGGCGGCGCTGGGCCGGGGCCGCGTGCGGGTGCCGGCGGTCCTCGCCAGGGGCGAGACCGGCGGCCGGGCCTGGCTGCTGCTCGAGTACCTCGACCTGCGCGGCCTCGACGGCGCCGCGGGCGCCCGCCTCGGCGAAGCGCTGGCGGCGTTGCACGGCGATGCCGGTGGCAGTTTCGGCTGGCACCGGGACAACGTCATCGGCAGCACGCCGCAGGCGAACGGGGAGCTCGATGACTGGGTGACCTTCTTGCGCGAGCGGCGCCTGCGGCCGCAACTGGTGCTGGCCGCCGATCGCGGCGCCCCGGCAAGGTTGGCGGAAGCCGGCGCGCGGCTGCTCGAGGCACTGCCGGGGTTCTTCACGGACTACGACCCGCACCCGGCCCTTTTGCACGGCGACCTGTGGGGCGGCAACGCGGCGGCGCTGGGGGATGGCACGCCGGTACTGTTCGACCCGGCGGTGTACCGCGGCGACCGCGAGGCAGACCTGGCCATGACCGAGCTCTTCGGCGGCTTCCCGCCCGCCTTCTACGAGGCCTACGACGCCGCGCTGCCGCGGGACCCGGGCTACGCCACCCGGCGCGAGCTCTACAACCTCTACCACCTGCTCAATCACCACAACCTCTTCGGCGGCGGCTATGGTCGCCAGGCGCTGGCGAGTTGTGAGCGCTTACTCGCCGCTGTTCGCTGACCAGACCTCGCGGCCGTCCATCCAGGTCGCCAGCACCGCGTTGCGCCAGAGGTCACCGGCGGGGACGGCGAAGGGGTCGTCGCGCACGAGGATGAAGTCCGCCGCGTAGCCGGGCAGGAGCCGGCCCAGGCGTGCCTCGGCGTGCATGGCCCAGGCGGCCCCTTCGGTGAACAGCGACAGCGCAGTAGCCCGGTCCAGCTTCTCCGCCGGCCGCCAGCCGCCCGGGGGCTCGCCCTCGCGGTCCTGGCGGGTCACCGCGGCGTGCAGGCCGAAGAAGGGGTTCGGGTCCTCCACGGGGAAGTCGGAGCCGAAGGCAACGCGGGCGCCGCTATCGAGCAGCGACTGCCAGGCGTAGGCGCCGGCGAGCCGCGCCTCGCCGAGCCGGTCGCCGGCCATGTTCTTGTCGCTGGTCGCGTGCGTCGGCTGTACGGAGGCAATCACGCCGAGCGTCGCAAAGCGCTCGAGATCCGGGAGGGTCAGGATCTGCGCATGCTCCACCCGGTGGCGCTGCGCGGCCCGGTTCGGGAGGCGGCTGAACGCATCCAGTACCAGCCGGTTGGCCCGGTCGCCGATGGCGTGGACGTTGACCTGGAACCCCGCCGCCGCGGCCCGCTGCATCTGTGCCTCCAGCTCGGCCGGCTCGCGCAGGAGCAGGCCCCGGTTATCCGGCTCGTCGCTGTAGGGCGCAAGCAGCGCCGCCCCCCGCGAACCGAGGGCACCGTCGGCATAGAGCTTGACGCTGCGCACCGTGAGCAGGCCCCGGCTGTCCTGCTCGGGCCCCGCGGCCAGCTGCGCCGCCACCGCCGGATCGCGCATCGAGAGCATGGCGTAGACCCGCACCGGCAGCTCGCCCCGGGCGAGCAGGCGGCGGTAGGCAGCCAGCTCCTGCGCCGTCACCCCGGCATCGTGGACCGCGGTCAGCCCGTTCGCGGCGAGGTCGGCGAGGCCGCGGGCAAGGTGGTCCATGGTGGCGGTTAGGTCCTCCGCCGGGCGCGCGGCGGTAACCAGCGCCATGGCGTTGTCGATGAGCACGCCGGTGGGTTCACCCGCGCTGTCGCGGAGGATCTGCCCGCCCGGCGGGTCCTCGGTCGCGGCATCGATGCCCGCGAGCGCCAGCGCCCGGCCGTTCACCCACAGCGCGTGGCCGTCCACCCGCTCGAGGGCCACGGGCCGGTCCGGCACCACCGCATCCAGCGCGGCGCGCAGCGGGAAGGCGCGTCCCGGCCAGGTGACCTGGTTCCAGCCGCTGCCCTCGATCCAGCCCGCACCCGGGTTGGCCGCGGCGAAGGCGGCGACCCGGGCCGCAGCCTCGGCCTCGCTCCCGGCGCCGCCGAGGCGGACCGTGGCCAGCGCCTTGCCGTGCCCGGCCACGTGGCCGTGGGCGTCGATGAGCCCCGGCAGCAGCGTGGCGCCCGCGCCGTCGATGCGCCGGTCGCCGGGTGCTGCCGCGGCGGCCGCCGCCGAGTCGTGCAGGGCGAGCACGACGCCATCGGCGAAGGACAGGCCGGCAAAGCGGCGCAGCTCGCCGTCGTCGAGCGTGTAGCCGGTGACGTTCTCAACTACCGTCACGGGCCCCGGGGCGGCCCCGGCAAAAGGCGCGAGCAGCAGGGAAAGGATCAGGGCGGGCAGGCGACAGGCCATGGCGGGTCTCCGTGGGTTCATCGCAGGTAGCGGGTAGGAAAATAGCGGCGGCAGTCGGCGACTACCGCCGCGGCGTCTTCGGCGCGGCCCTGGCCGCGCAGCGCGCTGGCGAGCGTCGAGCAGGCGGCCTGGTGCCAGGGTACCGCGTCGCGGGCCCGGCGGGCGGCCGCCTCGGCCTCTGCCCAGTCGCGGCGGCGCAGCGCATCCCGGGCCCGGGACAGGTCGAGGGCATAGCCGGGGGTGAGGGTCACCGTCTCCGGCAGGGGGGCGCCCCGGCGCGCCATCAGGGCGCCGCTGAAGCCGGCGTACACCAGCTGCCAGCGGCCGGTGGCCGCGAGCTCCCCCAGGAGCCGGGGGCCCCCGGCCGTTTCCAGGGGCCAGAGAAAGAAATCGGCGCCCGAGTCCTCCACCACCGCGATCCATCCCGGCCGGGCGCGCGCCACGCGCAGGTAGGCGAGGTAGGTCGCGTCGTCGTAGACGGTGTTGGCCCGCCCGTCGATGAACACGCGCAGCGCCCCGTCCGTGCGCCAGTGCAGGTAGCCGCCCCAGTTGTAGTAGGCAAAGGTGTCACCGGCGATGTCGTTGCCGGTGATCATGTCGACGAGGTCTTCCGGGTAGGCGTACTCCGCGGTGAGGTAGTGGTAGGCGGGGCCCGCCGCGAGCGGCAGCGGAGCGAGGCGCAGCAGGGCCACGACCAGCGTGGCGCCGGCGAGCAGCGCCGACAGCCGGCGCAGGGGCGGCGCGCGCAGCACGTCGGCAAGGAGCGGCGCGACCAGCAGCGCAAGCGCGAGGCCGAACAGGGGAATGAAGCGCCGGCTGGTGAGCGCCATCGCCACCGTGAGCGCGCAGAGCGCGAGCGCGGCCCAGGGCAGGCGCCGATGACCGAACCAGGCGTGCGCGCCGTGCGCAGCCACCGCCGCCCCGGCCACCCAGAGCGCGGGCACGAAGAGCGGCGCCCGGATGCCGCCGGGGAGGAAGGGCGACAGCCACTCGCCCAGGGAGCGGTAGGGGGAATCGGTAAAGGCGTACTCGATGGGCTGCACGAAGACCACGATGCCATCGGGGTTGATAAGGCTGGTCAGGGCACAGGCAAGCACCGTCAGCGCCCACGCCCGCAGCGCCGGCAGGGTGAGCCCCTGCCAGGGAAAGACGAGGATCGTCAGCGCCATCAGCCCGAACACGAAGCCGCCGTGCAGGTTGGCCCAGACCAGGAACAGCAGGCAAAGGGGCAGGCGCCGCGGCTCGCGCTCCAGCGCGAGGTGGAACAGCAGCACCACGCCGGCGAGCGTGTACAGGTGCGGGCGCAGGTCGATGAACGGCGCGGCCAGCGCCAGGGCCGCGGCCGCGGCGAGGACGGCGGCGCCGCGGTCGCCGCACGAGCGCTCGAGCACCCGGGCGAGGCCGAGGTAGGTCGCCACCACCACCAGCCACTTCCAGTACACGAGCGCGGGCACGCCGAAGGCGCCTGCCCAGAGGTAGAAGACGATGTCCGCCAGCCACTCGTGGTTGCGCCAGGGCTCGCCCGCCGCGCTGTAGGAGAACGGGTCCGCGAGCCAGACGCTGCCCGCCTCGAGCATCTCGCGACCGGCGGCGAGGTGCCACCACAGGTCAGACCCCATCATCTCCGTGTGGCCGAAGGACAGGTAGAGCAGGGCGCCGGCTGCCAGCCAGAGCCCCTGTGTCATGAGCGGCACGAGCGCCGGGATCGACCGCGCTTCAGTCATCCGCGCAGGGCCGGTAGCCCTTCACCAGGTACAGCGGCCGCCGCTTGCTCTCCTCGTAGGTCCTGCCGAGGTATTCACCGATGATGCCCAGGCAGATCAGCTGCACGCCGCCCAGAAAGAGGATGACGATGATCAGCGATGGGTAACCGGGCACCGGGTTGCCGAAGAGCAGCGTGCGCAGGAGCAGGTAGAGCCCGTAGAGAAAGGCCAGCGTCGAGGTGGCGAGCCCGAGCCAGGTCGCGAGCTTCAGCGGCGCCGTGGAGAAGGAGGTGATGCCGTCGAGGGCGTGGTTCCACAGGCGCCAGTAGCTCCACTTGCTGCGGCCGGCCGCCCGCGCCTCGCGGTGATAGCTGACGCTCGCCTGGGGAAAGCCCACCCAGGCGTAGAGCCCTTTCAGGTAGCGGTGCGACTCGGGCAGGGCCTTGAGCGCGTCCACGGCGCGGCGCGACAGGAGCCGGTAGTCACCGGCGTCGGCCGGCACCGGCACGGCGCTCAGCCGGCCCATGACCCGGTAGAACCAGCGGGCGCTGCCGACCTTCAGCCAGGACTCGCCGCGGCGCGAGGCGCGAACCGTATAGACGACGTCGTAGCCCTCGCGCCAGCGCCGGAGCAGTTCCGGGATCAGCTCCGGCGGGTCCTGCAGGTCCGCATCGATCACGATGACCGCCGCGCCGCGGGCATGGTCCAGGCCGGCAGAGACCGCCGCCTCCTTGCCGAAGTTGCGCGACAGGGAGAGCAGCGACACGCGCGGGTCCGCCCCGGCCAGGGCCTCGAGCCAGGCGCCGCTGCCGTCCTCGCTGCCGTCGTCCACGAAGAGCAGCTCCGCCCGTTCACCGGCGCCCGCCAGCACCGCGTCGAGGCGACGCTGCAGCTCGGGCAGCACCGGCCGCTCGTTGTAAACGGGAATGACGATGGTGACCGGCGCTGTCATCTGCTGTTCTGTCCCGGGGAAGCGCCGAGTATGCGGCGGCCCGGCGCGGGCTGTCCAACGGCCGCCGGGCGCGGCGCGGTCATTGCCCCGGCTCGCGGATGCGGAACACGGCGATGTCGCCGACGAAGAGCTGGAAGGTGCCGTAGAAGGCCTTGTGCAGCACGAGCTCCGGCATGAAGTTGCGCACCGGGAACAGGCGCACGGGCTGCAGGCGCGGGTCCTCGCCGGCCAGGGCCCGGCGGTAGAAACGCGCCCGCGCCGGCGTGGTCTTCACCAGGCGCTCGGGGCGCCCGGTGAGCGGTCCGTTGAGTTCGTTGGCAAAGGCCGTGTCGTACCAGTTCTCCGACAGCACGAGGTACTCCGCCCAGCCGAGCCCCGGCGGCGCCCCGGCCGCGTAGGCGGGGCGGAACAGCGCGTGGCGGGCGGTGCCCGCCGGCGGGTTCACGTAGAACGAGGCGAACACCCGCTGCGGGCGGGCCTCGGCGTACCAGCCGCGCAGGGCGATGCGCGGATCCCGGTGGTAGTCGGCGACCGTATCGAAAGCGAGAAGCGCGCTCCAGCCCAGGCAGCCGGCAATGACCCAGCCGCGCCAGCGCCCGGCGACCCGCCAGAGACCGCAGGCGGCAAGCAGCGCGGCCGCCGGCAGCAGCGGCAGGAAATGCCGGTAGTAGGTCACCGGCGCCAGGAACGCCAGGTACAGCGCGAAGGCGGCCACGGGGTAGAGGACGACCCGCCAGGCCCGGGCCCGCGGCGGGCCGTCGCGCAGGCTGGCGATCCCCGCCGGCAGGCACAGGCAGGCCGGCAGCCCGAGGCCCACGACGAGCACCAGCAGCAGGTCGAGCGGGTTGCGCAGGAACTTGTGCCAGCCGATCGCGCCGTAGCCGCTGCCGAAGCGTCCCTCCAGCGCCCCGGTACTCCAGGCGGCGAACAGGTCCCACTGGGTGAGCGCCACCGCCAGCGGCGGCAGCAGTGCCCAGGGCAGGCGCAGCCACGGGTGCAGGCGCCGCCAGGGCGGCAGCAGGTACCAGGGCAGGAGCCAGAGGTAGCCCGCGGGCCGCGGCAGCTCGCTGTTGCTGGCGAGCGCAAACACCAGGCCGGCGCCGAGCAGCGTGACCGCCAGCCGCAGCGGGGTGAAGCCGCGCAGGCAGGCGGCGAGGACGCGCCCGCCGACCAGGCCGGCATAGGCCAGGGCGGCGAACAGCCAGTACTTGGTGGCCACGGCGGCGGCGAGGAACAGCGGGCTGGCAAGCAGCGCGCTGCGCCGCCCCCCGGCGCCGGCAGCGAGCACCGCGAGAAACAGGTAGATGAAGAACACCGATGCGGCGTCCACCGTGCCGGAGAACGACTCGGCGGCATGAAAACCCGAGAGCGCCAGCAGCGCCCCGGCGACCAGGCCGATCCCCGGTGCCTCCGGGCGCAGCTGCCAGCCGATGAGCACCAGCACCGGCACCGTGAGCGCGCCGAGCAGCGCCGACCAAGCGCGCGCCACGACCAGGTGCCCGGCGCCGTGGCAGAAAGCCTTTGCCCGCGCCGCATCGCCCGCGGTACCGGGCGCCGGCTCGACCCCGGCCAGGGCGGCGAGGCCAAGGGTCTGCCAGCCGACAAAGGCGGGGTAGTCGAAGCCGCCGAGCGCCGCGCGGCAGGCGCCGCCCTCGTCGAAGTTCACCAGGTTGAAACTGCCGGGTCCGTCCCAGCCCCACCCCACCGTGATCGCGCCGTGCAGCCGCGGCAGCAGCGCGAGCAGGAACAGGCCCGCGAGGAGCAGGCCGTTGCGCAGGACGGGGCGCGCGCCGGCGCCCGGCGGGGGTTGCGAGGTGGGTCGCGGGGTCGGACCCGCGGCGGCTTCGGACATGGGCAGGCGCTTTCGCGGCGGCGGCCGCGCCAGTCTAGCAGAGGCCGCCTCGCCGGCGCCGGCCGCGTGCTAAACTGCGGGGCCGGCCGGCGCCAGCAGCGGCGCCGCGGACGACAGCGGCCAGGCACAGGACAGGAACCATGGCGACCATCGACGAACTGCTCGAGACCATCGAGGCCGCCCCGCGCGGCCCGGAAGTCTGCGCCCTCTTCGATTTCGACGGCACGATCATCTCCGGCTACTCGGCCACGGTGTTCCTGCGCGAGCAGATCCGCAGCGGCCAGCTGTCCGCGCGCGAAGTGCTGGAGGTCTTTACCGCCATGGCCCAGTTCGGCCTGGGCAACCTCGGCTTCTCCGCCCTCATGGCCGCCACCGGGCAACTCCTGCGCGGCATCGACGAGGACTCCTACCGCGCCGTGGGCGAGGACCTCTACCGCAAGCAGATCGCCCGCCTCGTCTACCCGGAGGCGCGGCGCCTCATCGCCGCGCACCGGGCGCGGGGTCACACGGTCGCCATCATCTCCTCGGCCACGCCCTACCAGGTGGAGCCGGCAGCAAGGGACCTCGATATCGACGAGGTCATGTGCACGCGCCTGGAAGTGGAAGACGGCCTGTTCACCGGTGCCGTGGAACGGCCCACCTGCTTCGGCCAGGGCAAGGTCGATGCCGCCGAGGCCCTCGCGGCACGGGTGGGTGCCGACCTCGACCACAGCTTCTTCTACTCCGACAGTACTGACGACATCCAGCTGCTCGAGCGCGTCGGCAACCCGGTGGCGCTGAACCCGAGCAGCAAGCTCCGCGCCGTCGCCCACGACCACGACTGGCCGAGCGCCAGCTTCGGCAGCCGCGGCCGGCCGACCATGGCGCAGTTCATCCGCTCCATCGCGGCGACCGTGAGCCTGGTACCGAGCTTCGCCGCCGGCCTGCCGATCTACGCTCTCACCGGCTCCCGGCGCGACGCCCTCAACTTCTCCCTGTCGCTGTTCGCCGATGCGGCCAGCGCCCTCATCAACCTCGACCTCGACGTGAAGGGCGGGGAGCACCTCTGGTCGAAGCGGCCGGCGG
This sequence comes from uncultured Halieaceae bacterium, assembly GCA_913048495.1. GTDB lineage: Bacteria > Pseudomonadota > Gammaproteobacteria > Pseudomonadales > Halieaceae > Pseudohaliea. The sequence continues at coordinate 7,693 of CAJWWA010000040.1, read as the reverse complement.
TCTTCATCTTCAACCACCAGAGCAAGGCGGACGTGGTCATCGTCGCCCGCCTCCTGCGCCAGGACATCGCCGGTGTCGGCAAGCAGGAAATCAAGCGCATGCCGGTGATCGGCAAGGTGCTCGAGCTGGGCGGCGTGGTCATGATCGATCGCAAGAACGCGGCCAGCGCCATCGAGGCGATGGCCCCGCTGGTGGACGCCATGCGCCAGGAGGGCAAGTCGGTGGTGCTCGCGCCCGAGGGCACACGCACCATCTCGCCCAAGCTCGGACCCTTCAAGAAAGGCGCCTTCCACCTCGCCATGCAGGCCGGCGTACCCATCGTCCCCATCGTGATCCACAACGCGGGCGACGTCGCGCCCAAGGGCGACTTCGTGTTCCGCCCGGCCACGGTCGACGTGGAAGTGCTGCCCCCGGTGGATACCGCCGACTGGCAGCCGGAAACGATCGACGAACACGTGCGCGAAGTGCGCAACCTGTTCCTGCGCACCCTCGGTCAGCCGGAAGAACCGGCGTCGTCCCGGCCCGCGCGCAAACGGGCGTCGCGGAAGAGCCCCTTCACGCAGCAACCAGCGGCGAAGCGAGAAACAGCCCCCGCGTCGAAGAAGCAAGCACCGGCGAAGAAAGCTGCCGCGAAAAATGCCGCCGCAAAGCCGGCCAGCGCGAAGACGGTGGCCGGGAAGAAAGCGGCCGTGAAAAAAGCCGCAGCCGGCAAGGCCGCGCCGAAGAAAACGCCCGCGAAAACGACTGCGGCCAAGAAGCCCGCGCCGAAGCGGGCGCGCAAGGCCGGCGCCGCGCGGCCCGCCGCCCGGCCCAAGCTGCGCAGCGGCGACACACCCTGACAATAACAGCCCCGGCCACGCGGCCGCGGGCAGCAACTGGGGACAGCAAGCATGAACGAACTGAACATCGGCGTGATCGGTGGCGGCTCCTGGGGCACCACCGTGGCCTCCCTCGTCGCCAGGAACGCCCCCGTGACGCTCTGGGCGCGCAACCCCGACACGGTGAACGAGATCAACGAGCGGCACACGAACGAGACCTACCTGCCGGGGGCGACGCTGCCGGCGAGCCTGCGCGCCACCAACGATATCGCGGACGCCGTGTGTCACGCGGATGTCATCGTCATGGGGGTACCCTCGCAGAACTTCCGCAGCGTGCTGGAGACGGTCCGGGAACACATCCGCGCCTGGGTACCCGTGATCAGCCTGACCAAGGGCCTGGAGAAGGACACCAACCTGCGCATGACGCAGATCATCAACGAGGTCCTGCCGGGGCACCCGGCGGGCGTGCTCACCGGGCCCAACCTGGCGCGGGAGATCATGGCGGGACAGGCGGCGGCCAGCGTCATCGCCATGGACGACCCGGTGATCGTCCGCGCGCTGCAGAACGTCTTCAAGAGCGGCCTGTTCCGCGTCTACACCAACGAGGACGTGATCGGCTGCGAGCTGGGCGGAGTGCTCAAGAACATCATCGCCATCGCCGTGGGCATGGGCGACGGCCTCGGCGCCGGCGACAACACGCGGGCCGCGCTGATCACGCGCGGCCTCGCCGAGGTGACCCGCCTCGGCGTCGCCATGGGCGGCCAGGCGCCGACCTTCGCCGGCCTCGCCGGCATGGGCGACATGATCGCCACCTGCACCAGCACCCAGAGCCGCAACCGCCACGTCGGCATGGAACTGGCGAAGGGCCGGACCATGGACGAGATCGTGAACGAGATGTTCATGGTCGCCGAGGGCGCAAAGAGCGCACCGGCAGTCATGGCCCTCGCCGAGAGCCACGGCGTGGAAATGCCCATCGCCAGCGACGTGTACCGGGTGCTCAACGGCGATACCAACGCCCGCGGCGTGTACCGCGGGCTGCTACGCGTTTCCGCCGGGGCCGAGAGCGAACCCGGCTGATCCTCTCAACAAGCAAGGAGACCCCATGACCGCCCGCGCTTTCCTCACCTGCACCGCCGCCGCGATCCTGGCGGCCTGCGCCAGCGCCAGCCCCGACGGTGCCCCGCCGGCAACCGCCGCGGTGCCCGCACACCAGCAGGCCAACCCCTGGTTCCGGGATGGCGCCGAAGCGGTCGCCGCCCGCGGCGCGGCGCCCGGCGGTGCGAAGAACGTGGTGCTCTTCGTCGGCGACGGCATGGGCTTATCCACGGTCACCGCCGCCCGCATCCTCGCCGGGCAGCAGGCGGGCGCGAGCGGCGAGGAGCACCTGCTCAGCTTCGAGCGCTTCCCCTTCACCGGCCTCGCCAAGACCTACAACGTGGATGCGCAGACACCCGACTCCGCGGGCACCATGAGCGCCATGATGACCGGCGTGAAGACCGACATGGGCGTCTTCGGCATCGACGAGGACGTGATCCGGGGCGACTGCGACAGCGCCCGCGGCCACAGCGTGGTCACGGCCCTCGAGCTCGCGGAACTCGCCGGCAAGGCCACGGGCGTGGTGTCCACGGCGCGGCTGACCCACGCCACGCCCGGGGCCACCTACGCGCACACAGCGGACCGGGACTGGGAGGACGACAGCGAGCTGCCCGAAAGCGCCGCCGCCGCGGGCTGCCGGGACATCGCCAGCCAGTTCGTGGACTTCCGCGAGCGGCTGGCAGCGCGCTACCCGGGGGCGGCCGTGGACGGCATCGAGGTCGCGCTCGGCGGCGGCCGCCGCCACTTCCTGCCTGAGGGGTCTGAGCAAGGCAGCGGCCGGCGCAGCGATGGCGACCTCGTCGCCCGCTGGCTCGAAGCGAATCCCGGCGGCCACTACGTGGCGGACCGGGACAGCCTGCTGGCAGCGCCCCCGGGCGGCCCCCTCCTCGGCCTGTTCACGGACTCGCACATGAGCTACGAGGCGGATCGCCCCGCCACCGAGCCTTCGCTGACCGACATGACCGTGGCGGCCCTCGACCGTCTCGCCGGCGACCCGGAGGGCTTCTTCCTCATGGTCGAGGCTGGCCGCATCGACCACGCGCACCACGCCGGCAATGCCGCGAACGCGCTCACCGACACCATCGAGCTGTCGCGCGCCGTGGCCGCGACCCTGGCGCGGGTCGACCCGGCCGAGACGCTGGTGATCGTCACCGCCGACCACAGCCACACGATGACCATGGGCGGCTACCCGCGGCGCGGCAACCCCATCCTCGGCAAGGTCGTCTTCCCCGGCCAGGAGGCACCGGCGCTGGCCGGAGACGGCCTGCCGTACACGACCCTCGGCTACCGCAACGGCCGCGGCTTCCGCGACTTCGGTGACGAGACCGATGCGGACAGGACCTACGCCGAGCCCCCGAACCCCGGTCGCGCCGACCTCACCGCGGTCGATACGGAGGCGCCCGGCTTCCACCAGGAGGCGCTGGTGCCCACGGATTCGGAGACCCACGGCGGCGAGGATGTTGCCGTGTACGCCATCGGGCCCGGTGCGGCCGCCGTCTCCGGTGTGCAGGAACAGAGCAATATCTTCCACGTCATGAACGCGGCGGCGGGGCTCGCGGCCGCCGCGGAGGCGGCCCTGCGCGGTGACCCGGAGGCCGGAGAAGCCGCCTCCGGGGGCTCGCGCTATCGCGGGCGGGCACGCTGAGCGACGGCGGGCGCAGGGAACGCCGGCGGCGCTCTGCTAGTCTAAAATGCCTGTCGGGATTTTCCGGAGCGATGTCATGAAAGCACTACTCGGCGCCCTTGTCCTGGGCACCCTCCTCGCCGGCTGCGCCACCAGCCCCACGGGGCGCAGCCAGCTCATGCTGATCTCCCCGGAGGCGGCCATCGTCGAGTCGCGCAAGGCCTACCTGACCACGGTCCAGCAGCTCGACCAGGAGGACAAGCTGGTCGACGACCCGCGCCTGGCGGACCGCGTCGCCACGATCACCGGCAGGCTGGTCACGGAGGCGGTCGCCCGCTACCCGCGCAGCGCGGACTGGGAGTGGAGCGTCGCCATCATCGACGACCCGGAGACGGTAAACGCCTGGTGCATGGCCGGCGGCCGCATGGCGGTGTACACGGGCCTGTTCGAGAAGCTCAGGCTGACCGACGACGAGTTCGCCCAGATCATGGGCCACGAGATCTCCCACGCCCTCGCCAACCACACGGCGGAGCGCATGTCCCGGGCCATGGCCATCAACCTCGGTGTCATCGCCGCCGGCGTCTCCTCCGACAGCCCGGGCCTGACCATGACCGGCGCGGCGCTGGCGGCCAAGTTTGCCCTGGAGCTGCCCAACAGCCGCACGGCGGAAGCCGAGGCGGACCGGCTTGGCATCGAGCTGGCGACCCGCGCCGGCTACGCGCCGGACGCGGCCGTGAGCCTGTGGCAGAAGATGGGCAGCCTCGGCGACTCGCGGCCGCCGGAGTTCATGAGCACCCACCCCGCGCCGGAGAATCGCCAGCGCGCCCTCGCCGAGCTCGGCGCCGAGATGCAGGCCCTGAACCCCGAAGGGCGCATGGCGGCGGTGCACCCGGTAGAGATCGTCCGCTAGGGCGTGGCCGCGTAACTCAGCTCCGGCAGCTCGGCCGGCAGCGTTTCGCCGAGGAATCGGTCGGCTTCGGCGCGGGTCGCCGGCAGTACCGCCAGGCTGCGCTCGAAGAACGCCCGGGCCACCAGTTTGGTCAGCGCCTGCTGGTGGAGCACGTTCATGGTCGGCGGCAGCGGGTCCACGGTGCACAGGTCGACGCTGGCGGAAAGGTCGATGCCCTGTGCTTCCGTGCCCAGCAGCACGCCCCAGTCCGCCTCCTCGCCCTCGTCGATGTTGCGCTTCACCGCCCAGCAGCCGAGCGCGTCGGGGTTCTTCATCCAGCGCAGCCAGGTGGTGCCACCGGCAAAGCCCGTGTGCGAGCCCTGCGCCAGCGTGACCAGCTCGCCCCCCGGAACCTTGCCGGGAATGGGCCGCGCGTTCGCCTCCCAGGGCACCAGGACGTCATCCCGGCCCGCCAGCATGAGAAACGCGGTCGGGTCACCGGCGAAGAAGCGCGGCGTGAAGAAGCTGCTGGGCCCGGCGATGGACAGCACCGCGTCGATGCGCGGGTCCCCGAGCGTGGGGTGGAAGCCCGCCAGGGTCGCGGTGAGCCCGCCCAGGGACACGCCGAGGACACCGATGCGCTCCTCGTCGATGGTCGCCGCGAGCACGTCGCCGGCGTCGGCGCTGCGCGCGAGAAGCCGATCGATGAGGAAGCTGACGTCCCCGGGCTGGTTGACCACGTCCGCGACCCGCGGGCCGCCGGGGGCGCCCCAGTGGGTGAGCGGGTGGTTCACCGCGGCGACCACGAAACCGTGGCTGGCGAGGTGCTCGGCGAGATAGGCGCCGTTGCGGTGGTCGGACGTGAAACCGTGGCTGTACACCAGCAGCGGGTAGGGCCCGCCCTCCGTCGGGTACCACAGGTGCCCTTCCAGCTGCCGGGCGGGCGCGCCGGGAAAGTCGCCGTTGGCGTCCGTGGGCCGGGAGCGGTCCGCGAGTGCCAGCGGCAGCCGGGCGACGGGCAGGGGCCCGTCGGCGAGGCGCCGGGCGCTCTCGCTCGCCGCCGGCAGGGGCTCGGGATTGTTGAGGGCGAGCAGCCCGGCGACGGCCAGGGCCGGCAGCAACAGGATGGCAAGCAGCAGTTTTTTCACCAGGCTTTCCTCCTCGGGAACCTAGAAGGCCGGGATCCCGGTCTGCGCCCGTCCGAGGATGAGCGCGTGGATGTCGTGGGTGCCCTCGTAGGTGTTGACGACCTCGAGGTTCACCAGGTGACGCATGACCGGGTATTCGTCGCTGATGCCGTTGGCACCGAGCATGTCGCGGGCATCGCGGGCGATGGCCAGGGCCTTGCCGCAGGAGTTGCGCTTGAGCAGCGAGATCAGCTCCGGGGCGATGCCGTCACCGTCGAGCAGCTGGCCGGCGCGCAGGCACCCCTGCAGGCCCAGGGCGATCTCCGCCTGCATGTCCGCGAGCTTGCGCTGGATGAGCTGCGTGCCCGCCAGCGGCCGGCCGAACTGCTCCCGCGCCAGCGTGTAGTCGCGGGCCGCGTGCCAGCAGGCCTCCGCGGCGCCGAGGGCACCCCAGGCGATCCCGTAGCGGGCGTTGTTCAGGCAGCCGAAAGGCCCCTTGATGCCCTGCACACCCGGCAGCAGCTGCGCCTCGGGGACGAAGACGTCGTCCATCACGATCTCGCCGGTGACCGAGGCGCGGAGGGCGAGCTTGCCGTCGATCTTCGGGGCACTGAGCCCCGGCATGTCGCGGTCGAGGACAAAACCGCGGATGACGCCGTCGTCGGTCTTCCCCCAGACGACGAACACGTCGGCAATGGGACTGTTGCTGATCCACAGCTTGGTGCCGGAAAGGCGGTACCCGCCCTCTACGCTGTGCGCCCGGGTGCGCATGCCGCCCGGGTCGGAGCCGTGGTCCGGTTCCGTCAGGCCGAAGCAGCCGATGAGTTCACCGGCCGCCAGCCCCGGCAGGTAGCGCTCGCGCTGCGCCTCGGTGCCGTAGGCGTGGATCGGGTACATGACCAGGGAGGACTGCACGCTGAGCATGGAGCGGTAGCCCGAGTCCACGCGCTCGACCTCGCGGGCGATGAGGCCGTAGGAGACGTAGTCGACGCCCGGGCAGCCGTAGCCGGAAAGCGTCGCGCCGAGGAGGCCGCGCTCGCCCAGCTCGCGGAAGATGGCCGGGTCCGTCTCTTCGCGGCGGAAGGCGTCGCGCACGCGCGGGCGCAGCTTCTCATCGGCGTAGCGCGCCGCGGCATCGCGCACCATGCGCTGCTCGTCGCTGAGCTGCCGCTCGAGATGAAAGGGATCGCGCCAGTCGAAGGCTTGCCAGGATGAGGCCATGGGCTATCCGCTGCCGGTAGAAAGCGAGCCACATTATAGGTGATACACCGCCCGCGACGCGCGCCGGCAGGACCGACGAGCCATGAATCGCACGGCGCGCCGCGCTATGATCCGCCTGTCACCTTGCGAAGTGCTGGCCATGACCCAGACGGATATCCTCGCGGCCTTCAGCGACGGCCTCACCGACACCCTGCCTGCCGTGGGCGAGAGCGGCTTTTCCGCTGCGCTCGTCGCCCTGCTGCGGCGCCTGGTACCCATCGACGACGCCACGGTGGTGCTCTACCCGGCCCAGGGGCTGCCGCTCATCGAGTACAGCGAGGTGCCCGAGACCACCGGCGCCTCCACCCTCGACCGCTTTGTCCAGGGCATGTTCCTGCTCGACCCGTACTACACGGCCGGTCACGGCGGACGCTTCGGCCTGTTCCGCCTCTCGGAGCTCGCGCCCACCGGATTCCGGGAAAGCGAGTACTACCGCAGCTGGTACCGCTACTGCGGCTACCGGGACGAGTGCGGTTACCTCGTCGCCCTCGCCGACGGCGGCTTCGTCAACATCGCCCTCGGGCGCACCGATGCCCGCGGCCGCTTCAGCAAGGCGCAGCGCGACCGCCTGGCCGCGGTCTACGGCACCATCGCCGCCCTCGCCCGCTCCCACTGGGCCGGCAACGCCAGCCGCGCCGCCGGCGGGGACCTGCGCGAGCGCCTCAACCTCGCCCTCGCCGAGTTCGGCTCGAGCCTGCTCACGGAGCGCGAGTCGCAGGTGATCAACCGCGTTCTCCACGGCCACAGCACGAAGACCATCGCCGACCGCCTCGGCATTTCCGTGGAGACGGTCAAGCTGCACCGCAAACACGCCTACGCCAAGCTCGAGGTCAACTCCCAGGCCGAGCTCTTCTACCTGTTCCTCGACCTCGTCCTCGAT
>CAJWWA010000039.1 GCA_913048495.1 uncultured Halieaceae bacterium | reverse complement strand
GAAGAGAAAGAGGGTGCCCGTGACTGAGTCAGACCCGACCATAGTCGAACCCCAGACCCCGGTCTTTATTCTTGTCGAGCCCCAGATGGGGGAGAATATCGGTGCGGCGTGCCGGGTGATGGGCAATTTCGGCATTGCCGACCTCAGAATTGTGAACCCGCGTGATGGCTGGCCCAATCCCAAGGCCGTCTCCATGGCGACCTCCTCACCGGTTCTTGATGACGCCCGTGTATTCGATACGCTCGAGGAGGCGGTCGCCGATTGCCAGCTGCTATTCGCGTCCACCGCCCAGCCGCGCAACATGGTCAAGCCGGTCTTCACCGCGCGTGAGGGCATGGCCGAGATCCGGGGGCATGTGGAGGCCGGGCAGCGGGTTGGCGTCTTGTTCGGGGCCGAGAAGTCCGGCCTGCCCAATGCGGCGATCACCTTGTCGAATGCGATCATCACCTTGCCGGTGGACCTGCTGCAGCAAGGACACGATCTGGAGCTGGACAATCTCGCGCGGCGTCTGCGCCAGGCCCTCAGCGAGCTGCGCAGTCAACTTGGCCTGGACTTGCCGGTCTATCTGCTTATCAGCAAGAGCGACCTGATTGCGGGGTTACCCGAACTGCTGGAGCAGCTTCCGGCCGAGCAGCGCCAGCAGCACGGCGCCCGCCAGCCAGCGACGCCAGCGCCTCACAGTTCCGCCCCGATATTGATGTGCACGCGCCAGTCCGGGTTGGCCTCGCTCACGCTGTTGGCCAGTTCCAGCTTGAGCGCGCCCACCGGGGTCAGGAAGTGCACGCCGAAGCCGGCGCCGACCTTGAAGTCCGGCTCCTCACCGACGAAGGCATCGCCGGCATCGGCAAATACCGCGAGCCGCCAGCTGTCATTGAGGTAGCGCTGGTACTCGATGCTCCCGGTGACGAGACGCTCGCCGCCCACGGTCCCGCCGGCGGGCGGCGCGTCGAGGCGGGCATACAGCACCTCGTAGCCGATCGACTGGTACTCGTAGCCGCGCACGCTCTGGTCGCCGCCGGCGAAGAAGCCGAGGGACGGGGCCAGCGTCTCGGGGCGCTGGGAACTGCCGAAAAGCGCCCCGAGCTCCAGCCGGCCGACGAAACGGTTAGGGCCGCCCGGGCTGGCAATCCAGCGCCAGTTGCCGTAGAGGCGGACGAGGTCACTGTCAGAGCCCAGGCTGCTGGCGGCCGTCTCGACGCTGTAGAACTGGCTGAAGCCGGCGGTCGGATCGACAACACTGCCGCGGCGGCTGCGCCGGGAGAGGGTCAGGCCGGGGAGGAAGTAGTCGGCATCGAACTCCTCCTCGAGCACGGACCAGTCCTCCCGCAGCGCGCGAACGCCGACACTGGACACCCAGTCTTCGCCCGCGTTCTCGTAGCGGACCCCGGCGACGGTCTGCCGGCTGTCCAGGTCGCCGTAGCGGTTGTCCTCGAGGCTGGCGCGAAGCTGCACGCTGTCGCGCATCAGGTCACCGAGCGGGATGCGGTAGACGGTACTGCCGCCGGGGTTGACCGGCGACCAGCGCAACCGCGTTTCCTGGCTGTGGCCGGCGCGATTGAGCCGCGGGCTCCGCCAGAGCGCGGAAATCCGTCCCCGCGTATCGGTGCGGAAGCCCACGCCGAGCTCGAGCGAGTGATCGGGGGCCGGCACCAGCTCCACGCGAACGGGGACCTCCCGGCCCGCGGCCCGGCCCGCCTCGGGCACCACGGAAACACCGCCGAAGAGGCCCGTCGCGCGCAGCCGCGCCCCGAGTTGCTGCAGCTTGTCCTCTTCGTAGGGGTCGCCGGGCGCGAACGGCATGAGCGCTTCGAAGCGCTCCCGGTCAAGCTGCGCTTCGTCATGGCTGATCGCCCCGAAGGTGTAGCGATCACCGCTGGCGAACACCAGTTCCACATCGGCGACGCCGGCGGCCGGGTCTACCCGCAGGCTGTGGCGGGTGAAACGCCCGTCGAGGTAGCCACGGGCGCGGGCCCGGGTCTGCAGCTCCCGCTTGAAGTCCGTGTAGCGTCCGTGATCGAGAGGCGCGCCCGGGACCAGCTCGCTCTCCTCGACGAGCCCGGTCAGCGCCGGGTCCCCGCTGGCTTCGCCCTCGAGTTCGATCTGCACCGCGCCGAGACGCACCCGCTCGCCCGGATCGATGCGCACTTCCAGGCGCGCCACCTCCGCCGGCGCTGCGGCGGGGCCGAGCGCCCGGCCGTCCGCATCGAGCTCGCGAAGCTCGATCACCGGCCGGTAGTAGCCGAGGGCCTGCAGCGCCTCGCTAACGCGGCCGCGAGCAGCCTCCAGCGCGCGCGCCACCGCGGCGCCCTCCTTCGGCGGCGTGCCGAGGTAGGCGCGGACGTTGTCGCGCAGCGCGCCGTCCACACCGGACACGCGGTAGTCCAGCGCGAGCGCGGGCGCGCCGGCGAGGGCCAGGGAGCACAGGCCCGCAGCGAGGAGGCGGCGGCCGCAGCTGCCCGCCTCAGGCGTGTACCGCAGCACCCCAGGTATTGAAGCCGGCGATACGCGGCGTTCCGGGAAGGTACATGGCATCCTGCTCGACGGTGCGGAACCCGCCGGCTGCCAGCAGCGCCGGGATGTCCCGGTCGAGGTGGCAGCCGCCGGCGATGCGGCGCCAGAGCGGGTTCAGGCGGCGCTGCCAGCGCTGCACACCGGGGTCCGGGGCCAGGCCGTGCTCGCAGAAGATCAGCTCGCCCCCGGGACGCAGCACGCGCGCCATGCCCGCGAGGGCGTCCAGGGGGGCCGGGATGGTGCACAGGCTGAAGGTCATGACGATGCAGTCCACGCTGTTGTCGGCCAGGGGAATCTCCTCCCCCGGCAGGCCGATGAACTCCACCGGGAACGGCAGGTCCCGGCCCCGCTCGGCGGCCAGGGCCCAGGAGGCCTCCGACGGATCGAGACCGACCAGGCGCTCCACCGCTTCACCGTTGTAGAACGGCAGGTTGAGGCCGGTGCCGATGCCGATTTCCAGCACCACACCCCGGGCGCGCGGCACGACTTTCTGTCGCTGCCGTCGCACCGGCTTCGTGCCGCAGGCGCAGTTGATCACGTGCGGCAGGATGTGGCGTTCATAGAAGTTCATCGGTTTGTCCCCGCGCGGTGGCAGCCCCTATTATACGCGGGGTGCCGCGGCTGCAGCCGGCCGGGCCCGTGCCGGGGAGCAGGCCATGTTCGAAGCGCTGGAGACAGGGAAAAACCTCACCGCCGAGGAGTTCAAGGACTACCGAGAGGACCTCAGACCAGCGCTGCTGGAGGCGCAGTTCGCCCTGGCAAAGCGCGACTATCCGGTACTTATCGTGATGGGCGGCTTCGACGGCGCCGGCAAGGGGGCGGTAGTGCACCGCCTCAACGAATGGATGGATGCCCGCCTGATCGAGACCCACGCCTTGTGGATGCACTCCGACGAGGAGGAAAGCCGTCCCTACTACTGGCGTTTCTGGCAACGCCTGCCGCCCCGGGGCCGTATCGGCATCATGCTCGGCACCTGGTACCAGCGCGCCACCTACCGCGCCATGGCGGGCCTGTTGGACGATGCCGGCTTCGAGTTGGCCATGCGCCGCGCCGTCGACTTCGAACAGACCCTCGTCGCGGACGGCGCGCTGGTCATCAAGCTCTGGCTTCACGTGAGCCGGGACATGCAGCGCCTGCAGCTGTCGCAGGAAGCGCCCCGGCAGCAGCAGAACCCACGCGTGCCGGGCGACCCGGAGGCGTGGTGGAGCACCCGGGGCGAACCGCAGCACCGGGGCGCCGATCCTGTCAGCAACCTGCCAGCCGACCCGGAAGAGTGGTGGCGCCGTTACCCGCAGGCACTGGAGGTTTCCGAACGTCTGCTGCGCCTCACTGATAGCGGCGAGGCGCCCTGGCACCTGGTCGAGGCCAACGACCGCTATTACCGCGACGCGACCGCCGCCACCCTGATTCTCAACGCCATGAACGGCCATGAACCTGGTGGGACTGCGTCCACCCATCCAGTCAAGTTCCTGCCCGAACCCGGCGGCCAGCCGACAGTCCTCGACCATGTGGACCTGTCACGGCACGTACCACGGGACGAGTACAAGCTGCGTCTCGCGGTACTGCAGGACCGCGTGCAGGACCTTTTCTGGCAGGCACACCGCGAGCGGCGATCCCTGGTAGCGGTCTTCGAGGGCTGGGACGCCGCCGGTAAGGGCTCGGCACTCAGGCGCCTGACAGCCGCCGTTGACCCGCGCCTTTACAAGCTCGTACAGTTCGCCGCGCCCACTGACGAGGAGCGCGCGCATCACTACCTCTGGCGCTTCTGGCGCCAGCTGCAGCGCGATGGCCGTGCCACCCTCTTCGATCGTTCCTGGTACGGCCGCGTGCTGGTGGAACGCGTGGAGGCGTTGGTACCGGAGAGCACCTGGCGGCGAGCCTACAGTGAGATCAATGATTTCGAGGCGCAGCTGGTGGAGCACGGCTGCATCGTCGCCAAGTTCTGGCTGCATATCAGCAAGGATGAGCAGCTGAAACGCTTCAAGGACCGGGAAGCCAAGCCCCACAAGCAGTACAAGATTAGTAAAGAGGACTGGCGGAACCGCAAGAAATGGGATGACTATTCCCTCGCCGTGGAGGACATGGTCGCGAACACCAGTACCGGCAAGGCGCCCTGGCACCTCGTTGCGGGGAACGACAAGAAGTCCGCGCGGCTCGAGATCCTCGAGCTGCTGTGCGAGCACTTCGAACAGTGTCTGGGCGACAGAACCCGGCGCTTACGGGACAGGGCTTGAATTCATGCGACTGCACATCATCACAACCGGCGGCACCATCGACAAGGTCTACTTCGACGCCAAGAGCGACTACCAGGTCGGCGACCCGGTGATCGGCGACCTGTTGCGGGACCTGGGCGTGGCCCTCTCCTTCACCGTGGAGTCCGCCATGCGCAAGGACAGCCTCGATATGACCGATGCCGACCGGGCCCTGATCCGGGAGCGCGCCAAAGCCTGCGAGGAACGACACGTGCTGATCACCCACGGCACCGACGGCATGGTCGCCACCGGCCAGGCGCTCAAGGGCCTGGCGGACAAGACCATCGTCCTCACCGGCGCCCTGCAGCCGGCGGCCTTCCAGCGCACGGACGCCGACTTCAACATCGGCTGCGCCGTGGGCGCCCTGCAGAGCCTGCCGCCGGGCGTGTACATCGCCATGAACGGGCGCGTGTTCGACATCGACAACGTGGTCAAGAACCGGGCGGAAAATCGCTTCGAGGCCCTCGACGAATCAGCGCTGCAGGCGTGATCCCGGCGCCTGAGCGCCGACCTGCGAGAAGGTGATGCGCTGCGTCGACGGAAAAGCAGGCCTGACGATGCAAGGCCGCTACCAGTCGGCCTCGTTCAGGAAGTAGCGGATGGCCTCTGCCCGCAGTGCCGAGCGCGTGCCGGGCTCACTGATCCCCTCGATGGCATCGAGGCGCTGCTGCGCCATGATGCAGGCGGCGGCGATACCCCTGGCGGTGGCATCGCGCCGACACACCGCGAGCTCGTCGCGCTGCACCTCGAGCGGCGTCAGCGCCTCTCGCGTATCCTCGTCGAACGCGTCCGTTTCCTCGGCCTGGTCCTCAACCTGGAGCGCCAGGTGCCAGGCAAGGCGAAGCTCCGCCTCGCTGCGGGAGCCGAAGGGTCCGATCTCCTGTTTTTCGCGGGTCATGGCGTACCACTCGTGCCCGACCGCGAAATAGCGTGAGCCACGGAAAAGCGGGCCACCTTCGTCACTGCGCCGACGCAGGATATGGTTAGCAACGACGGCGTCTCTAGCTGGCGCCTCGAGGGCTTGTTCCTGTAATTCCATAACCTACTCCCTGAGATGGCGCTCGCTACAAGTCCGCGGTCAGCCGCAGCTATCGCGTGATCGGCTGTCGGTCAGACCAGCAGAAAACGCGAACCTCAGCAGAAAAAAAAGCACAAAGCTCGGAGATATCAAGTTCTGGTGCGGCTGCCCGCCGAGTGGCAGGTACAGCTGTTCGGGCGCATGGCTCCTGACTACGGGCCTATGGTTCACCATCGCCAGGATGCAGTACTTTCCAAGCTCTCGAACCACTCTCCACCACTCGCAGAAAGCAAAAAGCCCGCAATCGCGGGCTTCCGGGTGTGCAATGCTGGCTCATGACCGGGTGCGCAGTCTCAGGGCCAGCAGACCAAGCCCCAGCAGCGCAACAGTGCCGGGCGAAGGGACGCCAGCAGCGTCTTCAGTGGTAATGCTCAGCGATACGCTGTGCAATACAAGAGCATCTGCACCCACTGTATCCTGGAAGAAAAAGGTCCAGTCACCCTGGGCATCCAGACCGTCAAAGGCGCCAAGTGTACCCACGGGGCGGAAACTGCCAGTGAGAAGAGTGGCTCCGCCAACCAGCGAGGCTGCTTCATCGTCATAGGTCTGTGTAACGCGAGTGCTATCAGGCTGACCACTGAAGGTATCCTCGTTGACGAGGTTGACGGTGACGCCACCGAACAGCAGCCTGAAGACAATTTCTCGGTTGAAGGTTGAACCGCCCTCTCCAACGCAACCCGCAGTAGTTGCGCTCGCACTACACTTTGAGAAATCGACAGTGACATCGACGTCGGATACCAATCCGGATGTGCCGACCGACAGCGTTCTCGTCGCAGAAGATCTGTCGACGACGCCGGGTGTGGTATCGGACACTGTAATCAGCCCTGCGTGGGCCACCCCTGCTGATGCCACCAGCGCCATTCCAGCGGCAATCTTCTGTGCGAACTTGATCATTTCAACTACCCTCATGAGTCTGCCGGCACTCCTGATTCAATAGATGCGCCATAGTTATTTTTTCTTTTAGATATCATCAGGTTAAATGAATCTATGCGGTTGCTGGAGAGCCCTGCATCATCAACTTGTAAACTTCGCTGACAGAACAGCGGTTGCTGTCGCCGAGAGAGTTCTTGATTGAGCCCTTCACCGAGGCCCTGAAGAGAAGACCGTGCTCGCAGCAGCCACTGTCGCCAGGCACGTAATGCTACGGCACTGTCCATCCGCTCCTGGCGACGGAGCCAGGCGTCACTCCGCCGCATTGCCCATGCTGAAGGCGCCCACGCCGTTAGCGCCATCGCCGGGTTGGCAATGGTCTATAGTTGGCTTAGCAGGCAGAGGGGCAATCACCATGATCGTGAGAGATGTCATGACCACCGGCGTGCTCTACGCGCGGCCCAGCGAGGAAGTGCGCTCCGTGGTTACCAAGATGCTGAGCCGGCACTGCGGGGCCGTCCCCGTGGTCGACGACAACCATTCGCTGCTGGGGATGGTCGCGGTCAGGGACGTGCTCCTGCCGCTATATCCGAACCTCGGCGACTACGTGCACGACAGCGTCCAGAGCCGGAACTTCCTCGACATGGAGGAAGGCTATGTCTCGGTGCTCGGCAAGAAAGTCGAGGAGGTCATGAGCCGCAACCCGCGCACGGTCAGCCCGGAGGATCCGGTGCTGAAGGCGGCCTCGCTCATGGGAGTGCACAATTTCCGGCGCATGCCGGTGGTGGAGGACAACCAGCTGGTGGGCATGGTGAGCATCGGCGACATCAACCGGGGGCTGTTTTTCCAGCTTTCCTCCCAGTGAAGGAAACAGGCGTTTCCGACGCCGGGCCGATCGCAGCGGGTCGCCGGGGTGGCCGCCTGTCAGCCAAAGCCATCAAACCCGCTCGCCAGCCATTCTTGCCCGGCACAGGCCTTCCAGCGCGCCGATCTCGCGGGACCGCGTCCGCTTGCAGAGAGGAGTACCCATGACACGATTCGTCCTCATCGCCGACGGTCCCGCCATGCCCGATGATGCGGAACTGGACCCGTTCTGGGACCGGGCGCGGGCGGCTCACGGCGACCTCGGCGACGATCACCAGGTGCGCTCCCTGGGTATCGATGCGGAAACCACGGAGACGATTCTCGAGTTCATCCGCGCCGGCACCAAGGTGGCCACCTTCAGCCTGCCCTGGGTGCTGCAGGCCAACGGCTTTCCCGAACCGGTCGCCGGCATGCCCCTGCTGCTCACGGACTATCGCGGCAAGCCGCGCATGGTCGTTCGACTGACCGATGTACGCGAAACCACCTTCGGCGCCATCGGCCCGCAAGAGACGTCCCTGGACGGCCCGCCGGTGCAGGATCCGGACGTCTGGATCCCCCTGCACCGCGAGTACTGGAACGGCCTGCTCAGCAACTACGGGCGCCGCTGCACGGACGACATGCCGGTGCTCGTCGAACCCTTCGAGTTCGTCTACGACGAGCACTGATTTTCCTGCCAGGAGACCAGCAATGAAGCGCGACTTTCCCTCCGCCGCCGGCGTGTCCTCTGTAGTGCCCGATGGCCTCGAGGCCCTGTACGACAACTGGCACTTCTCTCCCGCCGTCGTTGCCGGTGACACGCTGTACCTGTCCGGCATCATCGGCGCCGACGAGAACCTTGCCGTCAGCGACAACCCGGAAACGCAGTTCGTGCAGGTCTTCGAGACCATGGCGCACACGCTGCACAGTGCCGGCACGGATTTCTCCCGGGTCCTTGAAATCACCAGCTACCACGTGGATATTCATGCCCACTTTGCGGTGTTCAGCGCGGTAAAGGACCGCTACCTGCCGGAGCCCTGGTGTGCCTGGACGGCCATCGGCATCACCGAGCTGCTACTGCCGGCGGCCCTGGTGGAGGTGAAGGCGATCGCGCGCGTGGGCTGATTCGGGCGCGCCCCTTCGCCAGCGCGGCAAGCGCCCTCAGGAAGAACTTCGGCTGCCTGTCAGGGACCTTCCCGCGCCAGCAGCCGCACCATCTCCTCGGCGACCAGGGCGGCCGACGGCAGGAACATGGAAGACACGATGCGCTGGTCGACGACGACCGTGTGCTTGTCGGCCAGCGTTTCCTTGTTCTCGGCCTGCGCCCCGTTCCTGCGCAGCTGATCCTCGACGAGAAACGGCAGCAGGCTGCCCTGCTCCGCCCAGGGCTTGGCTCGTTCAGTCGCGTTCGGGAACCCGGCTACCCGCTTGCCTGCCACCAGGTAGCCACCGTCTTCCAGGGTGGCGTTGGCAAAGCCCCCGGGACCATGCCCGCAGCCACCCACGACGCCGCCGCTTTCGTAGATGGCACCGATCAGGGTCATGAGTTCCTCGTTGAACGCGACGTCGAACAAGGTGCCGTAGCCGCCGCCGACATAGACGGCCCGGTAGTCGGCAACGTCAATGTCACCCGGCTCGAGCGTGTTTCCCGCCTTACCCAGGAAATTCTCGTACTTGATGGCATAGCTGCTGATGCCGAGCGGGTCCATGGCGAACTCGACCGGGCCACCGCGCGGCGACACGAAGTCGACCTCGTAGCCGTGCATCACGAATACGTGAAAAGGCGGCGCATACTCCCAGAGGTTGTTGCGCGCGTCGTGCCGCCCGGGATCGCCCATGTCGAGCACGTTCGAGGCCACGAAGAGAACCCTGCCCTTACCAGCGGCGAGTGCCGCCGGGGCCGGCGGCAGCGCGAGCAGGCAGCAGGTGAGCGCCACCGCATGGGCTTGCCTAGTCAACAGCATAAGGTCACACGGAGTCCTTGCCCGGGTGCTCTGCCGCGGCGGTCGATGCCGGCCGTCAGGCGTGCTTGCCCCGCGGCGCCAGCAGCCAGGACAGCGCCGGCAGCGCGAGCAGTGCGCCGAGCATGTTCCAGAAGAACATGAAGGTGAGCATCAGCCCCATGTCGGCCTGGAACTTGATGGGCGAGAAGATCCAGGTGCCCACACCCACGGCGAGCGTCAGGCCGGTGAAGGCGACCGCGGTGCCGCTGGACTTGAGGGCGGCGAAGTAGGCCTCTTTCAGCGGCTCGCCGCGGCGGAGGTAGAACTGCAGCGCGGAGTAGATGTAGATGCCGTAGTCCACGCCGATACCCACGCCGAGGGCAATCACCGGCAGCGTCGCCACCTTGACGCCGATACCGAGGAACGCCATCAGCGCCTGGCCGAGCACCGAGGTGATCGCCAGGGGAATGATGATGCAGGCGGTGATGCGCACGGAGCGGAAGTTGAGCAGGCAGAGCACGATCACCACGCCGTACACCCAGAGCAGCATCTTCGTCTGCGCTTCCTCGATGACGATGTTGGTGGCCGCCTCGACGCCCGCATTGCCGGCCGCCAGCTCGAAGGTGACGTCACCCGTATCGTAGGTCTCGCGGAAATCCTGGACGGCCGCAACCACCCGTTCCAGGGTCGCGGCCTTGTGGTCGTCGAGGAACAGGATCACCGGCGCCATGGAGCAGTCGGTATTGCGCAGTTCGCTGGGCGCCCGGCTCAGGCTGTTGTTGAGGATGTACTGGTTGCGGCTGATCTCGTGCCACTTCGGGCTGCCCTCGTTCATGCCCTGGATGACCAGCTTGGACACATCGAGCAGCGACAGCGCCGACTGGACGCCCTCCACGGCCTCGAGCTCGGCCTGGAAGCGGTCCACCGCCGAGATGAATTCATAGCTGCCGCACTGCTGGGGCGCGGTGCGGGCCATGACCACGAACACATCGGTACTGGTGGAGTAGTTTTTCGTCAGGAAGGCGTTATCCCGGTTGTAGCGCGAGTCCGGGCGCAGCTCCGGGGCGCCCGGGTCGAGGTCGCCGATCTCCTGCTTCTGCCCGTACCAGAGACCGACGGCGAGCATGACCGCGCAGAGACCGAGCATGGTCAGCGCCGGCCCGCGCTCGGTGATGCGCGCCACCAGTGCCCAGTGCGTGAAGGGGCTGTGATCCTTGTCGGCGCGGTAGCGGACGCAGCGGTGGGTGATTCCCGTATAGGACAGGACCAGCGGCAGCAGTACCAGGTGCGTGAGGATGAGTACCGCGATGCCCGTGCTAGCGACCACCGCCAGTTCCTTGATCACCGGGATGTCGATCACCCGCAGGGTGAAGAAGCCGACCCCGTCGGAGACGAGCGCGATGAAGCCCGGCTTGGACAGGCGTACGAAGGTCAGCCGCGCTGCGTCGACACGCGAAACCTCGTGGTAGATGAAGTTGCCGAAGCGGTTGACGATCTGCACCGAGTGGCTGATGCCCACGGCGAAGACCAGGAACGGCACCAGCATGCTGTAGGGGTCCAGCCCCATGCCCAGCGCGTTGAGAATGCCCATCTGCCAGACCACGGCGACGGTCGAGCAGAGCAGCGAGGCCAGCGTCAGCCAGCCGCAGCGCGAGTAGATGAACAGCATCACCGCCGTGATGGCGAAGGCCACGAGGAAGAACAGGCCCACCAGGCTGGCGCCGTCGATGAGGTCGCCCACGAGCTTGGCGAAGCCGGTGATGCGGATGCGGATGTCCTCGGACTGGTACTTGTCCCGCACCAGGCGCTCGAGGTCGCTGGCGAAGGCGTGGTAGTCGAGCTTCTCGCCGGTCTCCGGGTCGCGCTCCACCAGCGGCGCGACGATGATCGCGGAGCGGAAATCATTGGCCACCAGGCGGCCGATCTGGCCGGACTTCAGCGTGTTCTCGCGCAGGTCCTCGAGCGACCGCTCGCTGCCGTCGTAATCGTCGGGAATGACGGCGCCGCCGACGAAGCCCTGCTCGGTCACCTCCTGCCAGCGCACGTTCGGCGTCCACAGGGACTGCAACGCCGCGCGATCGACCCCCTTCACGTAGAAGACCTCGTCGGTGATGGTCTTCAGGATTTCCTGGAACTCGGCGGTGAAGATGTCGCCGTTGCGGCTCTCCACGATGATGCGTACGGAGTTACCCAGCCCCTTGAGGTCGTCACGGCTCTCGAGGAAGTTGCGGATGTACGGGTGCGACACCGGGATCATCTTCTCGAAGCTGGCATCGGGCTTCAGCTGGCTCGCCTGCCAGGCAAAGAAGGCCGTCGCCACCGCGAACAGGAAGATCAGCAGCGGGCGCACCGCGAAAACCGCGCGCGCGATCAGCGGGCGCAGGCGGCCGTCGTCGTCCTCGAGGGTGTAGCTCTCTTCCACGCTCATCCTTGCACGCTCATCGGGCTACTGCCTCCACCAGCCGGGCGATGCCGCCCATGCCCGCCAGGTAAACCCGGTTACCCACCGGCAGGGCGTCGCTCAAAGTGTCGCGGTCCGGGTGACCCAGCCGGCGCACCCCGCCATCCGCGGCGAGCCGCAGGACGGCACCGCCGGCGCCGACCAGCAGCGCCTCGTTACCGGCCAGGGCCGTACCGCCGTAGAGGCTCGGGCCCGGCGGCAGCGGCAGCCGTTCCCAGCTGCCGCCGCCGTCATCGCTGGCAAAGACATTGCCGCGCAGGCCGAAGGCAATCACGCCCCCGCCGCGGTTGGCGAGGCCGAAGAAGCTGCCCTCGTAAAGATCTTCGATGCGCTCCCAGCTGGCCCCGTCGTCACGGGAGACGAAGAGCAGGCCGGCCTCGCCGCAGAGGTAGAGGACGCCGTCGCGCTGGTGCAGGTCGTAGTAGTGGTAGCGCCCGGGGTTGTCCAGGCCGTCGATGGCGATGCGCCAGTTCTCCCCGCCGTCCGCTGTCCGGAACAGGTGGCCGTAGGCACCGACGGCGAAGCCACGCCGCTCGTCGAGGAAGAGCACGTCGAGGAAGGGGTCGACGGGGCCGGTCTCCAGCGCGGCCTCCGCATCCTCGAGGGCAAAGCGCGCATCCTCGAGCGCGTACTCGGCATCCTCCCGGTCCGGGTCGTCCTCGGGCAGCGCGTCTAGCGCCGCCTCGCGGGCCTCGACCCGGTCGGCCGCAAAACGCTGGAACTGGCGGTTGACCTCGCGGCCATCGAGCTGCAGCGACCAGGACTCGCCGCCGTCGACGGTGCCGAGCACCACGCCGCCGTGACCCACGGCCCAGCCGTGCTCCGCGTCGGCGAAGGTCACCGCCGTGAGCAGGACGCTCACCGGCGCCTGTACCTGCCGCCAGTTCTCACCGTCGTCGCTGAGCGCAATGAGTCCCCGCTCGCCGACCGCGACCAGGCGGTCACCGGCCAGGGCGAGCCCGGTAAGCACCGCTTCCGCGGGCTCGGGTACCGGGGGAGCCGGCAGGAACGCGAAGTCCTCCGCCGCGCTTGCCGCGAGGGCCAGGGACAGGAGCGCCCCGGCCGCTGCGGTGCGCAGCGCACACCGCAGGCCAGGCCAGGCCATCAGCGTCGACCGGCCCGCCGCAGTGCCGAGGGCGTGAAGTCGTCGAAGCTGCCCTCGTAGTCGAAGTTGTACTGGTAGCCATCCTCCTCGTTATCGAGGCCGATGACCACGTAGCGACCGGAAATCAGGTCATGCAGCGACTCGGCAGCGAGCCAGGGTACGGCGACCTGGTAGTGCATGATCTTGTGGCCTTCCTTGAACTTCCACAGCTCCCCGCGGCCGTCGTAGTGATCGATCAGGGAGATCTGCCAGCTGTCCTCGTCGATGTAGAAGGTCCGCCGCGCGTAGATATGCCGCTCGCCCTCTTTCAGCCGCGACTCCACGACCCAGACCCGGTGCAGCTCGTAGCGCAGGTACTGCGGATCCATGTGGCCGGCCTTGATGATGTCGGTGTACTTGAGGTCACCGCGGCGCAGCTGGTAGCTGTTGTAGGGAATGTAGACCTCGCGCTTGCCGACCAGCTCCCAGTCGTAGCGGTCCGGGGCGCCGTTGAACATGTCGAGGTCATCGGCAGTGCGCAGACCGTCGGAGGCCGTGCCCGGGCCGTCGTAGGCGATGTTCGGCGCGCGGCGCACGCGCCGCTGGCCGGCGTTGT
Source organism: uncultured Halieaceae bacterium (assembly GCA_913048495.1). Classification (GTDB taxonomy): domain Bacteria; phylum Pseudomonadota; class Gammaproteobacteria; order Pseudomonadales; family Halieaceae; genus Pseudohaliea. The sequence continues at coordinate 4,426 of CAJWWA010000039.1, read as the reverse complement.
ACACCCAGGCCGCCCGCGGGTCCTTCACCTGGTCGATGAACTCGTGAACGAGGAGCACATCGCCCTCGAGCCGTGCGGGAGCAAGTACCCGCTGCAGGAACACGAAGAGCAGGTTCGGGTACTCCTCCGGGGCGATCCGCGCACCGGGCAGCGACTCGTCCTCGAAAAGGACCGGTGCGAAGGCGCCGTTCTCCTGCACCGGCGCCTGGATGTAGCGCCGCGACAGGCCGCTGTCATTGCGGTAGCGGGTGACGTGGTTCCAGATCGCCTCCAGGCCGTTGTGCGGGATCGGGAACGGGATCGTCCCGCCGTAGTTCACGATACCGTTGCCGCCGGGCACCAGCTCGACCTCCGCGGCGGTATCGAGGATGCGCTGGAACTCGCTGTCCGGATAGCGGGCGCTGCGCCGGGTCGGGTAGATCGGCATGCGGAAGGTATCCGGATAGCGCTCGAACATGGCGAGCTGCCCCGGCGTAAGCTTGTCGGCGTACTGGTCGGCGTTCTCCGCCGTGATGGTGAACAGGACCTCGTCATCCGCGAAGGGGTCCACCAGGCGCTCGCCTTCCACGTAGTTGTCGGGCAGCTCACGCAGGCCGCCGGTCCACGGCGGGATCGTGCCATCCGCATTGCCGGCACGCTCGGCGCCCATGGGCGTCAGTTCCTCACCGCCGAGGCGGGCGAGTTCTTCCGGGGTCAGCGCGGCGAAGGCTGAGCCGGCAGCGGCCGCGAGGAGGCCCGTGAGGGCGAGACCGAAGAGTCGCTTCTGCATGGTGGTACTCCGCTATTATCGTTAAATCGCTGTGCTTGACGCTGTGCTCAAGCTGTCATCAAAACGCGACGGAAAAGCTCAGGGAAAGGAAATCCCGGTCCGCCAGTTCATTGTAGTCAGCGCCGAAAAAGCTCGTATAGGACAGCTCCGCCCGGTACACGTTGAGATAGTCCGCGGTCAGCGCCACGCTCAGAGCCTGGCGGCCCTCCACGAAGTTCGGCGCCGGGCCATAGCCATCCACATCGTGGGACCAGGCCACGCTCGGGGTCAGGTTAACACCCGCCAGCGCGTCGTTGTACTGAAGGCTGGCCCGGACCTGGTAGCCCCAGGAAGACCCGGTAGTGAAACCGTCGTCCGTGCAGTAATCCGCGTTGGCGTTGGGCACGACGCCCAGCGCGCCGAGCACCGGGTGCGAGTTGCAGCTGACCGGCACGCCGAAGATGGGACTGGTAAAGGTCTCGAAATCCCCCACCCCGTAGGTTGCCGAACGGCCGTAGTTGATGCCGTCCTCCATGCCGTCAACCCAGGCACCGCCGACCTCGGCCGCGATGGACAGGCGGTCGGCACCGAACACCTGCTCGTAGAAGCGGATCACGCTGATCTGTGCCTGCGTGTACTCCACGTTGTCGTAGCCCGCCACGTAGGCCCCGGGGCCCGCGGCGAGGGAGCGGGCGGTCATCGGTGACCACTCCGCGAAGGAACCGAGGGCGAGCGCCTGCAGCAGATCTACCGTGTTGATCTGCAGCGGGAGGTCCGGCCGGTAGCTCAGCTCACCGGCGACGGCCCAGAGGCCGACGTTGGTCGCGAAGGTGAAGCCGTAGACCTCGATGTCCTCGGGGAACTCGAAGAAGAAGTTCGGCTGCACCGCCGGGTTCAGGAACGGCTGGCCGAAGGCCTCCGTCGTGTTGATGGCGCTGAAGATCGGCGTGCGGCTGTGGTAGTTGATGTAGTACAGCCCGAACTCGGTGCCGTTCAGCGAGTCCATGAAGTAACGCGCGGAGATACCGTACTGGCCGCCGTCGTCGGGCTCGTCGTCCGGCGCGCGGGCGATCGTGAGCCCCGCGGCTTCCTGGGCGCCATCGGGCAGGCTGGTGACTGCCGTCAGGTAGTCACAGCCGCCGCCGTAGGGGTCCCCGGCGTTCCAGTAGGTACCGCACTCGTCGAGGATCGTGCGCTGCCAGTCGTACTGGTAGAAGGCCTCGAGAGTGAGGTTGTAGGTCACGCCGACGTTGGCGTAGAGCATCCCCACGGGCAGCAGGGCCTCGCGGATCTCCGTGCCCGGCCGGCGGATGGCCGTGACGTCGAAGGGGCTGATCACGTTGATACCGTTCTGGATGAACAGCGACTCGCCCCAGTTGAGCGCCATGTTCCCGGCGCGCAGTTCCACCGGCATGTCGCCGGCGTCGAACTCACCGTAGATGTAGGCATCGAGCAGCTCGATGCCCTTGCCCTGGGCCAGGTCCTCGAAGTCGGAGGTATCCAGTTCCTCACCGGACGCGTAGCCATTGGCCGCATGCCCGTGATCGACCTCGTCGTTCTCGAGGGCGTAGTCGTACCAGTACTTGACCCGGCCGAAGAGGCCCCAGTTACCCGCGTTGAGATCGAGGTCATGGAGGCCGGTCAGGCGGAAGGAGTACATGTCCCCCTGGTCGTAGTTCAGGTTACCGTCGTCCGTGGTGGACGACGAGGCGCGCCCCTCGCCGTTCGTGTTCCCCGGCGACAGCACCCCGTTCGACGGGTCGTCGGCACGCCAGCTGGCGCCGAGGGTGATGTTGGAACGCAGCGTGGCCTCGAAGGGACCGATGTCGAAGCCGGCGGCGCTGACGCCACCCGCAAGCAGTGAGCTGGCAATGGCGACGGCGGTGGTCAGGGTGTGGCGCGGGAGTCTCACGGGCGTATCCTCCAGGGCTGTTTATTATGTCGTGCACCTAGCGATGCACCTTGCGTCTGAACGCTACACCGCTATACCCCCGACGCCTTTGCGCTCGATCAAGGTTTTCGGTGTTTACCGTGCACACATGTTACCGCGCACCGATGTAGCCGACAAGATGTCCGGCGATCTTTCGCAGCTGAATTTCATCGGAACCCTCGGTAATGCGATAGCGCCGGTGATGCCGGTAGTGATGCTCGAACTGCTTGTAGCGCGAGTAGCCCATGCCGCCGTGCACCTGGATGGCCGCATCCGCCGCGTCGCAGGCCAGCCGGTTTGCCCGGTAGTTGCACATGGCGACCTTGTCGGAGAGGGACTTCGCCACGTCACGCTTGTTCATCGTGTCCATGCGCGCGGCCACCTCGAGGGTCAGGGCGCGGATGAGCTCGTAGTCCGTCTGCAGCTCCGCGAGGCGGAACTGGATCGCCTGGTTCTCCGCCAGGGGACGGCCGAAGGTGTGCCGCTGCCGCGCCCAGGCCACTGACTCCTGGATACAGTAGCGCGCCGTGCCCAGGCTGGACGCCGCCTGGCGGATGCGGTTCTCATGCACAAAGTGCTGCGCCACGGCGAGGCCCAGGCCGCGCTCGCCGAGGATCGCGCTGTCCGGCAGCCACACATCGCGAAGAGACACCCGCGGGTGGTCCGTCGGCATGTTGAAGGTCCAGAGCCACTCCTCGATGGTGAAGCCCGGGGTCGGGTTCGGCATGACAAAGCAGGTGATGCCCCGGGCATCGCCGTCCTCACCGTCAGTGCGGGCGAAGATGAGAATATGCGTCGCCGCGTGGGCACCGGTCGTCCACATCTTCTCACCGTTCAGCAGCCAGCCATCCACCCCGTCCCGCCGGCACGGCACCGCCTGCGTTTCCAGCCAGGTCGCGTCCGAACCGTGCGCGGGCTCGGTCAGGCCGAAGGCGACCGCCACCTCGCCGGCGATACTGCCGGGGATGAAGGCGGTTTTCTGCGCCTCCGTACCGAAGTCCCGGAAGGCGAGCGTCGTCGGGAAATTACCGACGATCGAGTGCTCGTTCTGCAGGTCGCAGTGCAGGCCGATGCCCTTCGCCGCCAGGTGCTCGCGCACGACGGCCATCTGCCAGTTGCTGGCATCGCCGCCGCCGTATTCCGCCGGCAGGGCGAAGCCCAGGAACCCGGCCTCCCGCGCGCGCCGGCGCGCCTCGGCCAGCAGGGCTTCCCAGTCCGGGTGCGGCTTGCCGTCGTCGTCCCAGTCCGTGCGCGCATACTCGCGCCGGTGGTCGAAGAAGCGGCGGTTGTCCCCCTCGGCCTCGAGGGGCTCGAGCTCCCGCTCGATGAACGCGTCGAGCTCGGCGAGAAAGGGCTGCAGCGTGGCGGGGTCGGGCTGGGTCATGAGCGGGATCCTGTGTTGGCTCCTTCCGGAAGGTCGTCGGGCCAGCGCTCGGCCGCCGCGCTGAAACCGCTGTAGCGTGGGTTGTCGATAGCCAGCCGCGCCAGCGTACGGCGGCGCAGGTAGCCGAGGGTACGGGCATCCGCGGCGAGGCGCCCGTCGCGCAGCGCCCGGGCAAGAGCGACCGGCACCGGCTCAGCGCCCTCCCCGCCCACCCAGGCAGCGGCCTCGCCATCGAGCGCGGCAAGCGCCGGCGCCAGTGCCTGCGCCAGGTCGGCGTTCCAGAACGGCAGCCCGCTCACCGCCTGTCCGAGCACCTCGGTCTGCTTCAGGTCGAACAGCTCGGCAGCACCGGCGCTCCAGTAGA
>CAJWWA010000038.1 GCA_913048495.1 uncultured Halieaceae bacterium | reverse complement strand
AAATTTTAAAAAAACATAATGCATATTTTCTAATTTCTTTAAGTGGGCCCTTGCTATCTAATAAAGTAATTAATTCAGTAAATGGTTTAGCACTAAATCAGCATGCAGGACATTCTCCTCGAGCCCTACGGCGGCGAGGTGCTGGGTCTCTCGGTCAGCGCCACCACCGGCCTGACGGCGATTTTCGCCCTCGGCATGCTCGGTGCCTTCGCCTTCGCGTCCCGCCAGCTCAGCCGCGGCGCCGACCCGGTGCGCCTGGCCGCCTACGGCGCGCTGGTAGGCATCTTCGCGTTCGCCGCGGTGATCTTCGCCGCGCCCCTCGGCTCGGCGGACCTGTTCCGCTTCGGCACCTTCGCCATCGGCCTCGGCGGCGGCCTCTTTGCCGTCGGCACGCTGACGGCGGCGATGCGCCTCGGCGAGGACGGCCAGGCCGGCCTCGCCCTCGGTGCCTGGGGCGCGGTGCAGGCCACCGCGACCGGTCTTGCGATTGCGGCCGGCGGCGCCCTTCGAGACACGGTCGGCCACCTGGCCGCCAGTGGCGCTCTCGGCGAGGCCCTGGTAGGGCCCGCGACGGGCTACGGCGCCGTCTACCACCTTGAAATCGCGGTGCTTTTCGCCGCGTTGGTCATTATCGGGCCGCTGGTCAGGGGCCCGGAAGACGAGGTCGTGCGCCAGCCGGCGTTCTACCTCGCGGAGTTCCCCGAATGACGAAAGCCCTGATGGAGGTGCTGACATGATTGGTGACATTACCGGCTACATGGACGTGGCCCAGATGACGCTGTACGCGTTCTGGCTGTTCTTCTTCCTGCTGGTGCTGTACCTGCACCGGGAGAACAAGCGGGAGGGCTACCCGCTGGAGACCGACGACTTCCGCAACGTGACGGTCGTCGGCTTCCCCGGCCTGCCCGATCCGCATACCTACGAGATGCTTCACGGCGCCGACGACGTGGTTCGCCCCGGCAAGGACCCGGCGGAGCGCGAGGTCAAGGCCAAGCGCCTGACCCCCTACTACGGTGCGCCGTTCTACCCGACCGGCGACCCGCTGGTGGACGGTGTCGGACCGGCGGCCTGGGCCAATCGCCCGGACTTCCCGGACCTGACCTTCGAGGGTGAGCCGAAGATCGTGCCCATGCGCATCGCCACGGACTTCAAGGTGGCCCACCAGGACCCGGATCCCCGCGGCAAGGACGTGGTCGGCCTCGACAACGAGGTCGCGGCCACCGTGACCGACATCTGGGTCGACCGCAGCGAGCCGCAGGTCCGCTACCTCGAGATCGAGGTCAAGGAGAACGGCAAGCGCGCCATGATCCCGATCACCCTGTCCCGCGTGCGCGGCGACGGCACCGTGAAAGTGCACTGCCTGCGGGCGTCACAGTTCGCGAACATGCCGACGCTTGCCAACCCGGACCAGATCACGCTCCAGGAAGAGGACCGCGTCTGCGCCTACGTCGGCGGCGGCACCCTCTACGGTACCCGTGAGCGGACGGAGCCCCTGCTATGAGCCATCGCCACGCCAACAACGAGTACGACCACGAGCCGATCCGCGGCCTGCCGGAGGAGCTGCCGGCAGGCGAGGAGATCCTGTGCCAGGTCGAGCCCGAGTGGTGGAGCATGGCACGTCGCACCTTTCACACGGTGCAGGTGGGTGTTTACTTCGCGCTGCTGATCGGCGCCCACCAGGTCTACCACTACAGCCAGGGGGGCGGGGTCACGGAAGGCCTCACCAGCCTCGGCTGGCAGCTCGCGCTGGCGGCGGCCGGTCTCGGCATCCTCTGCGGCCTCGGCGTCCTCTACGCCCGGACCACGGTGTACACGCTGACCAACCGGCGCGTGGTGCTGCGCTTCGGCGTGGCCCTGCCGATGATGATCAACCTGCCCCTCGACCGCATCGCTGCGGCGGACCTGCGCCCCTTCGGCGACGGTACCGGCGACATCGCGCTGCGCCTGGCGAAGGGCGAGTGGATCTCCTACTGGGCCCTGTGGCCCCACGCCCGGCCCTGGCACCTGTCCCCGGTCATTCCCAGCCTGCGCAGCGTCCCCGACGCCGAGCGGGTCGCCGGGCAGCTCGTGGCGGCCGTGCAGGCCGGGAGCGATGACATCGCCGTGGCCCCGGAGCGCAGCAGGGACCGCGTCAGCAGCGATGATCGCCTGGCGCCGGCCGGGGCGCTGGCGTGACAGCAGGCACCGGTATGGCGTCACAGGCACCGTGGCCGCTCTCGCGCTGGATCGCCTCGGCGATCGGCGCGGTGGTGGTATTTACGGTCATCGGTGTCGCCAGCCTCCGCCTGTCCGGCTACGAGCCCCCGGCGGAGCATCGCGGCGCGGTGGTGGAGAGCCGCCTCCTGCGCTTCGAGGATGTCCGGGACGGGCTCGTCTACGTCTATGACGCCGAGAGCGGCAACCGCCTGGCGGAACTCGCGCCGGCCGAGGACAGCTTCATCCGCGGCATCATGCGCAGCATGGCACGCGCCCGCCGCGCCAGGGATGTCGGCATGCAGGCGCCCTTCCTGCTCGCCCGCCACGCGGACGGCAGCCTGGTGCTCTCCGACACGGCGATCAGCAACGAGGTCAACCTCGTCGCCTTCGGCCCCACCAACGAAGCGTCCTTCGAGACGCTGCTCCTCGCCGGGCCGCGCTGAGACCGCCCGCCGTGTCCGCCTACCTTGTCGCCTTCCTGACCGCCCTCCTGGGCTGGTGGCTGAGCACCGGCGTGATTCTCTACCTGAACCTGCTGCCCCGGCACAGCCACCGCTGGAGCGTCCTGGCCTTCTCCACCCTCGGTCTGTTCAGCCTCACGCTGCTGCCGCAGGTCGCGCGGGACGCGACCCCCCTCGGCGCCGCCGCGGGCTTTGCCATCGCCCTGGCCGTCTGGGGCTGGCTGGAAATCAGCTACCTCATGGATTTCATCACCGGCACGCACCGGCAGCCGTGCCCGCCGGGCACGCGGGGCTGGCGCCGCTTCCGCCTCGCCCTCGGCACCAGCATCCACCACGAACTGGCGGTCGCCGGCGCCGGTATCGCGATCATCGGCCTCTCCTGGGGCGGCGACAACCAGGTCGCTACCGGGACCTACCTCGTGCTATGGATCATGCGCTGGAGCGCCAAGCTCAACCTCTACCTCGGCGTGTCCAACTTCAACGAGCACTGGCTGCCGGAACGCAGCCGGTACCTGGTCACCTACATGCGCAAACGGCGCATGAACTACCTGTTCCCGCTTTCCATTACACTGGGGACTGCGGGAACGGTACTGCTGCTGCGGGCCGCCATCGGGGCCGGGGATGACTTCGGCCGCCTCGGCAACACGCTGGTCTGCTCGCTGCTGGCGCTTGCCGTGCTGGAGCACTGGTTCCTGGTACTGCCGCTGCGCGATTCCGCGCTCTGGCAGTGGGCGATCAGCGCCGCAGACCGGGCCCGTGGACGCCAGCGGCCCGCGGCCCGCAGTAAGCTGCCCATGACAACGGCGGCGACCCGGGAGGCGCGGGGCCTGGATAGAGGCATCCGCACCGGTGTGGGTACCGGCTGAGAGCCCCCGCCGGTCGCGTCCAATTTCTTTGACAGTGATCAAGGCGGCTTCTACTCTTTCGAGGGCAGCATAAGTAAGAAGATGAACGAACTCGAAGGTTCTTGCACAAGCCCCGGTCCCGGCAGGGCACCGATACCCCTCGCGAAAGCCTGGTTGGGCTGGTCGCAAAACGCCACTGGAGGTGCCGAATGAGCCCCCTGGTTACACCCCCCTTTGCGCCACGCGGGGGCACGGCTGACGACGACGCGCTCCCCGAGCTCTTCGCCACCACGGAACTGGGCCTGACGCCCGACGACTATGCGGAGCTCCTCGCCAGCAAGCGCGGCAACGATGAGCGTATCGCCGTGCACGTCCGACTGCCCTTCTGCCCGTCACGCTGCCTCAACTGCGATCACCACACGACGGTCACGCACAACAGCGAGGCCATCGATGAGTACATCGTCGACCTCGAGCGCGAGATCAGCATGGTCACGGACCGCATCGGCCGCGGCCGCACGCTCACCCAGCTGCACCTCGGCGGCGGCACCCCGAATTACCTGAGCGACACCCAGCTCGTGCAGCTCATGGACGTGATCGACCGCCACTTCCACCTCGACAGCGATACGGAAGCCTCCCTCGAGGCCAACCCGAAGCGCTGCTCACCCTCGCAGCTGACCCTGCTGCGCGGCCTGGGCTTCGGCACCCTGGACCTGCAGATCCGCGACCGCGACAGCGCCGTGCAGCTCGCGATCGGCCGCTCGCACTCGCTGTCGGTGCTCGAGGACGTGATCGGCAGCGCGCGCAGCGAAGGCTTCGAAACCATCAGCATGGACCTCGTCTACGGCCTGCCGAACCAGTCCGTGGAGACCGTGCATGGCACCGTGAAGCACATGATCGGACTCAACCCGGACCGCATCATGTGCCAGACCTTCTCGCCGCGGCCGTCCGTCTTCAAGCACCAGCGCGCGCTCGATGCCGAGGGGCTGCCGTCCCTGGCCGACAAGGTCGCCATGTTCAATACGGCCAGCGAGACGCTCATGGACAGCGGCTACGAATGGGTCGGCCTCGACTGCTTCGCCCGCGAGCACGACGCCCTCGCCCGGGCCAAGCATGCGGGGCACCTGCACCGGAACTGGGTCGGCTATACCGACCGGGACACCGGCGATCTCTACGGCTTCGGCGCAGACGCGATCACCCAGCTGCGCGAGGCGAATGTGCAGAACAAGGTCCAGCTCGGCGAGTGGCACGAGGCGCTGCACCAGGGTGAGCTGCCGCTCTGCACCGGGGAACGCATCAGCGAGAGCGAACAACGCCAGCTCGCGGCGCTGAACACGCTGCTGTGCAACCTCGAACTGTCGGACTACGGCGACCTCCTCGAAGACAGCACGCTGCTCAAGGAACTCGCCAAGCAGGGTTTCGTGGAAATCTCCGACGACAAGGTCTCGGTCACGGAGTACGGCCGCTTTGCGCTGCACCAGCGCTGGAGTGACGCCTCGCCCCACTACCGGGCCACGCGCGGCATGGCGCTGGCTTCCTAGCCGCTACCCTCCCGGCGGGGCCGTCCTGGCGGTAGGAGAGGCAGTGCCCCGCGCGGGCTTCGCCTGACCGTCAACCAGACCCGCCGTCAGCCCGCATTCATCCCGCTTCAGCGAGGCGCTTTCCCGGCGCCCGGAACAGGTCCTCGACCATCCCCCGGTAGGGCCCGCGCAGCGCGGCCCACTCCAGCTTGAACCAGGGCGTGAAACGCTCCGGTTCCCGAGCCAGCCACGCATCCACCGCCGTGCAGTCGAACCAGCCCCAGGCGGCGATCTCCGTCGGGTTGGGCCGCGGCGCCAGGGGTTGCTGCAATGCACCGATATAGACGGAACACAGCTCGCGCTCGCTGCCGACGTCGAGGTAGCGGGCGGCATACTCGAACTTGTAGAGGTAGGTCAGCTCGGCGGTGACGCCCAGTTCCTGCTGCAGGCGCCGCTGCGTGGCCGTGTGATTGCACTCGCCCCGCCGCGGATGGCTGCAGCAGCTGTTCGTCCAGAAGCCGGGCCAGAGGGGTTTCTCGGCGCTGCGCTCGTGGAGGAGCACGGTGTCGGCGTCGAGGAAAAGAAAAACAGAAAAAGCGCGGTGTAGCAGGCCATCGCCGGCATGCACCCGCTCTTTGCTATCGTGCCCTGCGGGCAGGTCGTCACTGTCGACAAGGATCAACGGCTCATCGGCAAAGGAAACCTGCTGTCCCCTGGCAAGCTGCATAACGCTGCGCTCCCGTCAGGTCGCGACATGACGTCGCAAAAGGGCACGATCAAGGCCGCGCACGCCAGGCGCCGCGACACGATGTCTTCAAGCGATAACGTGAAAGAGCTCGGCCCGCCGCGGACGGCGGGCTTCACTCCGTCAGGTTACCGACGAACTACGCTTTCGACTCTGGCAGCGGAGCCACTTCAGCAGAGGCCGTAGCCGCAGCCGGAGCGTCTTCCTCGAGCCAGTTGAAGCGTTCTGTGCTCAGCAGGATGAAATGAATCAACAATGCCAAGGTGAACAGAAACGCCGCCGTCGCGATCATGATTCGCCTGGGATCAAAAATCAGCCAGATCCTGTACATTTCGCTTCTCCAAGTTGTTGCGGCTTACCGGTCCTTTGCCGGCCCTGCCGCGGGTTTTACTCGCGGTGCTTCTGACCTATACCAGCCAGGGCTTCCACATCCACACGAGGATGTGTGCCACCACGGCCACTGCGGTGAAGCCCAGGAAACCTTGCATAAAGAAGCTGTGGAATTCCTTGGCCTCGTCACTAGACAGCCCGGAAGGACTGTTGATTTGCTCACTCATGGTTTACCTCCCATGTGTTTCTTCCGTTAACAGCCCATGCGTGTTGCCTGGGATGTCCACTCCACGCTGCCCGGCCTTGCGGCCTCTGCAGCATGTTTTCCTCACCGGCGGATCCCGGGGGCGGGCCCCCGGGGCGCCCGCGCGGCGAAGAATTCGGTCAGCGCGCGTCGCGCGCTATTCGCCGCCCCCCATGTTGCCGACGGCGGGCACAGGGCCATCACGCTCGGCTTTCGCGTCGGCGGCCTCCTCGGCCATTTCGACGGCCACGCCACTCTTGGTCGCGAGGCTGGGGTAGGGGTCGATCATGTTCGCGCCGTACATCGGCTTGTAGGCACCCTGGTGGCAGGTCATGCAGCTCACCTTGGGTACGTCACCCATGGGCCCGAGACGGTGCGGCGGCAGCCACTCCCCCGTGGGCTTGATGTAGCCGTTGTTGGTCTCGCGCACCATGCGGATCGCATGCCAGGCTTTGACGCGCTGGTAGGGGCTCTGCTCCCAGTTCGCGAAGGCACGGCTGTTGTGGCAGAAGGTGCAGTTCGCGTTCAGCGACTCCGAGAAGTGCATCATCAGCGAGTAGGTCCACTCCGCCTGCTTGGTGCCGACATTCGGCCCCGTCGGCAGCGCGGTGTTGCCCTGCAGGCTGATCGGGTAGTCCTCGTCGAGGAACGGCGTCAGCGGGTCGTAAGGCAGCGACGAGTAGGCCGCCGTCGGCGAGGCGATGTTCTGCCCGTTGGTGTCGATCTTGGCCGAGGTCTTCGGGCCCGGGTCGTGCGACCAGGCGTACTGCGGCACGGCCTGCCCGCGGTGGCAGGTGTAGCAGGTGACGCCCGCCGGTGCGACGTGCTTCTCGCCCCAGTCCTCGTTGATGCGCTGGGTCATGGCCAGCATGCTGCGCGCCACTTTCTTCGTGTAGACATCCTCGGAGGCGAAGTTGCCCGGCACGTGGCAGTAGTTGCAGCCTTCCTCCGGCGCAACCCACTGGGTGATGGAAGCCATTACGCGCGTGAACTCGCCGACCGTGAGATCCCCCAGGACCTCGACGTTTTCGTAGAGATCACCGGCCTTCGGGCCACCCGACGGGACCTGGGGAATCACGTCCGGCGCCTTGTTCGCCGCCACGCTTTCCGCGCGCTCCGCCTTGTCGATCACCAGTTCCATGGCGGTGCCGCGGTAGCCGCGCTGCACCACGTCGTGGGGCGGCGGGTTGCAGGCGGCCAGGGTGGCCGTGGCGGCCACGGCCACCAGCGGCAAACGGATCGTATGCAGTATGCTCATTGCCCCGCTCCTGTCGTCATCGGGTTCACCGGCGGCACGGCCTCGATCGGCGGATAGGCCGGCGCGACACCATGCTTCACGGCCCAGAGGTACCAGTTCTCGACCACGGTCCCGGTCAGCAGGATGCCGATACCACCGGTGATCACCGTGAGTACCGCGAACCAGAGGCCCCAGCGGTGGATGGATTCCATGGTGGCGTTGAAGCCCATGGTCCAGCGCCAGAAGAGCTGGGCACGCTCCGAAGCAGTGCCGCGATAGGTAATCTGGTCGATCTCCCGGTCACCCCCGTAGCGGCTTACCGCCAGGATGGTCGCGCCATGCATGGCGAACAGCAGCGTCGAGCCGTAGAGGAAGGCGATCGACAGCATGTGGAACGGGTTGTAGAACAGGTTGCCGTAGCGGATCGAGAAGGCCGCGGTCCAGTCGAGGTGCGGGAAGATCCCGAAGGGCACCGCCTCGGACCAGGACCCCATCAGCACCGGCCGGATGAGGCCGAGCACGAGGTACAGCCAGATTGCCGCGGCGAAGGCCCAGGCCAGGTGCGTGCCGATCCCGTTGCGGCGCGCGAGGTTGTAGGTGCGCACCCACCAGAGCAGGATCGAGGCCGTCAGGAAGAAGCCGGCCATCAACCACCAGCCACCCTCATTGAGCGGCGGAATGCTGAGGCCATACTCCGGCGACGGGGGCTCCAGGGCGAGCCAGGGCAGCTGGCGGATGAACTCCACCGGGTCCCAGTTCACCGAGGCCCACATGTTGAGGCCGATGATCTCGATGGCGATGAAGCCGAAGAGGATCGACAGGATGCCGGTGCCGCCCAGGTAGATGGGGCCGAGCTGCGCGTCACCGATCTTGCCGAGCCAGTAGTTCTCGGTCATGCCGGAGCGCTTGTCCGTATCCGGACCGAGGTCCAGACCTGGGTGCAGCGGGGCCTCGACCTGGAGGCGCGTAAACAGGTTCTGATATTCCATGGTCGTCTACCCCCTCAGTTCCAGATGCCCAGCTCGAGCCACCAGTTCCACCACTCGGGCCAGCCCTTGGTCCAGAAGGGACCGCTGATCACGATGCAGACCGCGCTCCAGAAACCCGCCGACAGGGCCAGGAAGAGGCCGAGGCGGTGGATGCCCAGGGCGCCGATCGAGTAACCGACGTCATCGCGGAAGAACGAGTTTTCGTGCTCTGCGGTCTTCACCTTCTGCCCCTTCGGCGGGTTGGTCACCGAGAGGATCAGGCCGCCGTGCATGGACAGGGCCAGCGTGGTGGTGAAGAAGAAGGTGATCGCCAGCATGTGCGCCGGGTTGTAGTGGAAGTGCAGGTACTGGTAGCCGACGTTCGATACCCAGTCGAGGTGACTCAGGATCCCGTAGGGGAAGCCGTGGCCCCAGGCGCCGAGGAGCAGCGGCCGGATGATGACCAGGGTGACGTAGGCGAAGACAGCCACGCTGTAGGCGAAGGGCACGTGCAGGCCCATGCCCAGCTTGCGCGATATCTCGACCTGCCGGAGCGCCCAGGACACGAAGGCGCCGGTCGCGCAGATGGTGATGATCTGCCACAAGCCCCCCTCATTCAAAGGCGCGAGGGCAAGCCCGTAGCTCAGGTCCGGCGGCGCAATGTTGATCTGCCAGATATTCCAGGTCGGCCCCTGGGAGGCGCCGTAGACGATCAGCGCGGTACCGAGTACCGAGAAGAAGATCGTCGTCACGCCGAAGAAGCCGACGTAGAAGGGCCCGACCCAGAAATCGAAAAGGTCACCGCCCAGGAGGGTACCCCCCCTGACCCGGTACTTTTTCTCGAAACTCAACATCGTCATCGTTTTTCCTCCGGTCCAACCCAGGGACCCCGTAAACACACAATCGCCGCCCTGCCCGGGCTGGCGTTATCCTTCCCCGGCGCCGCGTTCGCCGCGGCGCGTGGCACCCTCAGCGCATGAACGCGTAGGGGATGACCGTGTACGCCGTACGTCGTGCTTCGGCGAACAGCGACTCGTGCCGCGGCGCCGAACCGGCGAGCGGGCGGCAGCTGCGCGGCAGCAGCCGGCTCACGGCGGCCACCAGCAGGAACCACACCATGGAGACCGCGATCAGGATGCGGAACTCGATGCGGTCGTGCAGCGCGGTCGCGTGTACATCGTGGTGCGCTTGACCAGTTTTCATGCTTTATCCCTCCCCTCGTTTCTCACGGGGTCGTTGTCTTCGCGCCGCGGTCCGGCCGCCGGCGTCGTCCGCCCGGTCCCGCTGCTCACGCAGCGCCTCCCGAGGCGAGCAGCTGGCGAGCCAGCTGCAGGTGTTGCATGGTGACCTGCTCGGCGCCGCTGCCGCGGGCAGCGCTTTCCGCCGCGTCGCGCAGGCGCTTGGCCGCAGAGATCCTGACCAGGATCGGCTCGGCGGCCACGAGCTTGTCGAGTGCCATTTCAGCCTCGACCTCCCAGGCGATGGAGGTCCGCTCCCGCGCCGGGGTGGCCTCGGCCTTGTCGAGGTCCGTGCCCAGCGGCAAGATGTGGAACAGCGCATCGAAGAGCGCGTTGCAGACCTCCTGCACCAGGTAGCAGGCGCCGCCGTAGCCCATGAAGGGCGTTCCCGTATGCCGGCGGATGATCGTGCCGGGCAGCGACGCGGGAATGTAGACGGCGCGCGCACCGACCTCCGCGAGGTACATGCGCTCGTTGTAGCCGCCGAAGACCACCAGCGGTGTCTTCGTCTGCACGGCCTCGCGGATGGCGGCGTTGTCGGTCTTGGTGCCGGCGCGGCGCTCGAAGGCGAAGTGGCACGGCAGCCCCAGCTCCTCCTCGAGGAAGTGGCGCACGCCGCGGCTGTAGGTCTCGTTCGCCGCGATGCCGAAGCTGGCCGTGCCGAAAAAGTCCTGGGTGACGGAGCGCCACAGGTCCCAGATCGGCTTGATGGTGGTGTGCTTCTCCCGCGCGATGAAGGGCTGCGGATCGAGGTCGAGCAGTTCGCCCAGCTTCTCCAGGAACTTCGTGGTGCTGTGCAGGCCGATGGGCGCCTGCAGGTAGGGCACGTCGAGCTCCTCGCAGAGCAGCCGGCCGAACTCCCGGTACATGCAGATGTTGACGTCGGCCTCGGCGAGCTTGCACACGTCGTCGATGTGGCAGCCGAGGGGAAAGACCATGTTGACCTCGGCGCCGATGCCCTCGACCAGGCGGCGGATCTCGGCGAGGTCCGACCAGGTGTTGAACATGCCGTAGATCGGCCCGATGATGTTGACCCGCGGCGCGGCCTTGCCGGCTTCGCGCTTCTTCTCCCACGCGGCGCGGACTTTCTTGCCCTTCTTCGCGCCGAAGCGGGTCCACAGCCAGTTCATGGCGCGGTCGGCGCTCTGCCACTGGTCCTCGTCGATGGTCCGGGGCAGGAAGCGCTCGATACCGGTCCCCTCCGGCGTCACCCCGCCGCCGATCATCTCGGCGATGGAGCCCGTGACCACCACGGCCGGGCGCTCCGGGTCCAGGGTTTCGTGAGCGCGGCGCATGGCGCCCTCGGTCCCGTGCTGGCCCAGCTCCTCTTCCGCGAGCCCGGTGACCACCACCGGCAGTTCGTGGGGCGGCAGCGCGTCGGTGTAGTGCAGCACGGAGGTCACCGGCAGGTTTTCGCAGCCGACCGGGCCATCGATGATGGTCTGCAGCCCCTTGACGGCCGTGAACACGTACACGGAGCCCCAGTAGCCCCCCGCGCGATCGTGATCGAGCACCAGCATCAGGCCGCTCCTCCCGCGCCCAGGGGCGCGTGCTTCGCCTCGAGCATTTCCGGCTGCCAGATGCCGGCGTTGTCGCCCTCGCCCACGCCGTCGAAGAACGCTTCCATGGCGTCGAAGCGGGCCTTGTTGGCGACCGCGGCGTTGATGACCTGGGCGATGGAGCCCGGCCCGGCAGCGCCCATGAGCGGGCGCGCGGAAATGAGGTTGGTGAAATACAGGCCGGGAATGGCGAGTTCCTTCGCCTTCTGCACCACCGGCGTGGTGCCGATGGCGAGGTCCGGCTCGTAGTTGCGCATGGCGGCCACGTCGTCCTCGAGCGAGGCGCGGAAGTTCACCTCCACGCCGCGGGCTTCGAGCCACTCCCGGTCCGCGTCGGACCAGCGGGTCTTCGGACAGGCGGTGCCGACGTAACGCAGATCGGCGCCGCTCTCCACCAGCAGCCGGGCTACCAGCAGCTCCGAGCCCTCGTAGCCCGAGAGCGTGATGCGGGCATCGATCTGCGTGGCCTTGAGGGCCTCGGCGATCGCCGGCAGGGCAGCCTCCTTGGCAGCCGCCAGCGCGTCGCTGCCGATGTTGAGGGTGGCGGCCACGGACTCGAGCCAGGCTTCCGTGCCCTCGTAGCCCACCGGGGCAGAGCCCAGGCTGGGCCGGCCGGCGGCGTCGAACTGGCGCTGCGTGGCCGTGTAGAAGGGGTGAATCATGGCGGCGGCGGCGCAGTCGAGGGCGCCGTAGAGTTCGCGCCACTCGCGCGTGGGCACCGTGGGGCCGGCGGCGAGACCCATCGGGTCGAGGAGCCGGCCGATGGTCACCGCATCCACCGGGAACATTTCGCCGATGAGGGCGATGGCCGGCTTGTCACTGTGACCGCCGGTCGGCGCGGCAACAGGGCCGGCCTCCGCTTCCGTACGGGCGTAGCGCAGCATGGCGCCGGCCAGGATGTCCTTGGCCTCCGCGTGCGTCGGCACGCCGAAGCCCGGCACGTCGATGCCGATGATGCGCACACCGTTGATGGCCTTCGGCAGGAGATCCAGGGGCACACCCGAGGCCGTGGGCACGCAGAGGTTGATGATGACCACGGCGTCGTACTGCTCCGGGTCGGCCAGCTTGTGTACGGACTCGCGGATATCCTCGAACAGCTTGCCGGTGACCAGCGTCTCGGAGTCGAAGGGCACGTAGCCCACGGTGCGCCGGGCGCCGTAGAAGTGCGAGGTGAAGGTGAGGCCGTAGACGCAGCAGGCGGAGCCGGACAACACGGTGGCCGTGCGCCGCATGCGCAGGCCCACGCGCAGCGAACCGAAGGCCGGGCACATGCTCTGCGGCTGATCGTGCGGGCCCGTCGGGTAATCCTGCTTGTACTGCTCGAGCACCGCGCCCTTGCCGCTCGCTTTGGCGTCGGCCTGCATGCGGGTGGCGCCGGCGTGGCAGCCGCCGCCCTCGGAGGCGACCGCCGCCTCCACGTCCTTGACCTCCGCCGCCGGCAGCTCGTCCACCGGGGCGACGGGAATGCGTTCGGCACCGTTCACGGCGGGTGCCTCGGGCGCCTGCTCGTGTTCAGACCGTGTCATAGATCACCTCGAGCGAGGGCTTGGGTTGGTGATCGACGCCGCAGAGATCCGCCTGGGTGGCGGGCTGCAGCACCACGTCGCGGCCCACGTCGTCACCGGAGAAGAGCTCGAGCAGGCCGTCCTGGGACAGCGGGGTCGGCTGGTGCGGCGGCGCTTCGGCGACGTTCGTCGCGAGCTGGCCGAAGAGCGAGCCCCACTCGCCGTCGGGGTAGCCGATGATCTCGTAGTTGGCGCTCTTGCGGCGGATGTCCTCGTGCGCCGGGATGCTGGCCAGCTCCGGGATGCCCACGGCCTTGCAGAAGGCCTGCGCCTCGCCGGTGCCGTCGTCCTTGTTGGTGACCATGCCGGCGACGCCGACATTACCGCCGAGCTTGCGGAAATACTCGACCGCCGAGCAGACGTTGTTGGCCACGTAGAGCGACTGCAGGTCGTTCGAGGCGACCACGATCACCTTCTGGCACATGTCGCGGGCGATGGGCAGGCCGAAGCCGCCGCAGACCACGTCGCCGAGGAAGTCGAGCAGCACGTAGTCGAAATCCCAGTCGTGGAAGCCGAGCTTCTCCAGGGTCTCGAAGCCGTGGATGATGCCCCGGCCGCCGCAGCCGCGGCCGACTTCCGGGCCGCCGAGCTCCATGGCAAAGACGCCGTCACGCATGAAGCAGACGTCCTCGACGCGCACTTCCTCGCCCGCCTCTTTCTTGGCCGAGGCGGTCTGGATGATGGTCGGACAGGCCTTGCCGCCGAACAGGAGCGAGGTGGTATCGCTCTTCGGATCACAACCGATGAGCAGGACCTTCTTGCCCTGCTGGGCCATCATGTAGGACAGGTTCGAGAGCGTGAAGCTCTTGCCGATCCCGCCCTTGCCATAGATGGCGATGATCTGGGTTTTCGGTCCGCCCCCCGAACTCGCGAGGAGATCACCGGCGTCTTCTTTCTCGTGATCCGGTGTGTATTCGTTTACGGATGCATCAGTCATTGAACGGACCTCCAATCCAGGATCATTTTTAGGCATTCCATATCGCCAAAGGCCTGGCGATAGGCTGGCGCGGCATGGGCCGCGGGTTGGCGGTGCGTGATGAGGCCGTCGAGGTCGAGCCGCCCGTCGGCGACCAGCTTGACGACAGCCTCGAGGTCTTCCTGCTGCCATTCGGCGGAGATGCGCAGCTGCGCCTCGCGCATGAAGGCCGGCGGGAAGGTGAAAGAGACCGGCTCCTGGTAGAAGCCGGCGAGCACGATGCAGCCGCCCGGGGCGAGATGCGCCACGAGCGTATCGAGAAGCCCTGCAGCCCCGCTGACATCGCAGATAAGACGGTAGTCGCGGCGCGTTTCGCTTTCGGGGTCGATGACCGGGTAGCCATCGGCACCGGCGCGACGGCCGGCGTCACGCTCCCAGACCGTGGGCGCCTCGCCACCGAGCGCGAGCACGATCCGTGCGACCAGCCGTCCCAGGACGCCGTGGCCGATCACGAGATCGGGAAGCACACCCTCCGGCCCCCGGGTCACGGCGCGCAGTGCCGTGGCCGCGAGGGCCAGGAGGGCTGCTTCTTCCCCCAACGCGTCGTCCAGCGGCGTCACCCGCGTGGCGTCCACCACGAGGCGATCGGCAGCGCCGCCGAACAAACCCTGTACATCCGTGTAGCCGCGGGAGCCGGGCACGAACACGCGCTGGCCCACGGCGAGGGCACAGCCGTCGCCGACGGCGGCGACACGGCCCACGGACTCGTAACCGGGAACGAGTGGATAGGCGAGGCCGGGGAAGGCCGGCATGCGGCCCTGCCAGAGCAGGCGCTCGGTGCCTGTGCTGATGCCGCTCCACTCGATATCGATGACGCAGTCACCCTCACCGGGCTCCACGATGCCGACCTTGCGCACGGACAATTTGCCCGGTTGCTCGAAAACGACAGCTGTAGCTTGACTGCTCACCAGGAAATCCCCTGACCTGACAACAACTTACCTGCTGACCCGGCGCGCTGCGGCGACGGGCATGGCGGCTGTCTTAGCAAAACCGCTAGGTGTAAGTCTAAGTTTACATTCTGAGATGTCAAGTTGATTTAACATCTTCCCTGTCACGCTCCGCCACCAGCACCCGCGCGAGCATCGGCTGAGCGGTTTTCAGTTCCCGGCAGCGATCGAAGCCGGCCTCCAGCACCCAGCGCCGGAGCTCGCCCGCGGTCCGCGGCCTGCCGCTGCCCATGGCCCAGAGATAGAAGCCGAAATAGCCGTCGCCCATGGCTTCTGCGCCGCGGGTGCCCGCCATGGGCTCGGCGATGACCAGGCGCCCGCCCGGCCGCAGCGCTTCCCGGGCCCGGGCAATCAGCGCGCGGGCCGGCGCGTCATCGTGGTCGTGCAGCACGCGCACGAAGGAGATCGTGTCGGCACCGGCAGGCCAGGGGTCGTTGAACATGTCGCCGCCCACGGCCTCGGCGCGGGCCGCGAGGCCGCACTGCAGCAGCCGCTCCCGGGCGCGGGTCGCCACCTGGGGCAGATCCATGACCGTGCCGCGAAGGGCGCTGTTGCGGCGCAGGGCGGCGGCGAGGAACACGCCCTCGCCGCCGCCCACGTCGAGCCAGTGGCGGCTGTCGGCGGCACCGCAGGCATCGAGAATGTCCTCGGACAGCAGGCTCTGCGAGCCGGCCATCAACTCGCTGTAGGCGGCGACCTCTTCCGCCGCCATGGCATCCCGCTCGCCGGCGGCGTAGGGCCACAGGCGCGCCAGGTTGGTGTCTGCCCGGCCGCCGAGCAGCGCCAGTGGATCGGCGAGGTCGGCATAGAGACGCTCGTGGTGCGACACCATCGCGCCGATGGACGCGTTGCCGAGCATCACCGCCCCCTGCTCGCCGAGGCGCCAGAAGCCGTTGCCCGCGCCCTGCACGAGGCGCAGGGCGGCGGCGCCGCGGAGCAGGCGCAGCGCGCCCTCTTCCGGCAGCCCCGTGGCCGAGGCGATGGCCGCGGTACTGCGCGGGCCATCGGCGAGCAGGTCGAAGAGCCCGGCGCGGACGCAGGCGAAGAGAATCTGCGAGTAGACGAAGCCGGCGCTCAGGTCGAAGAGCGCCCGGGCGCGACGCCGGGCGATGGGACGCGTCAGCGGGAAGCGGGCGGCGGCGCGATGGAACGACGGGTTGCCGAGCAGCCGGTCGCGAAAGGCGAGAAGACGCTCGCGCAACCCGCCGGCCCGTGGCGGCAATTCACCCACCGTCGCGACGTGGCTGCCGGCCGGTTCGCCCACCGCGCTCAGGCGGCCTGGCCGGCCAGGCTCTTCGGCAGGAAGCGCCGGGACTGGTTGCGGACGAGCTGCTGCAGCTGTTCGCGGCCGGCACAGGGCGGCACGGCCTCCACGCTCGCGTCCACCAGCGCCTTCAAGTGGGCCACGGCGCCGTCGAGGCCGAGGCTGCGCACCGCGGAGGGTCGGCCATGGGCCTCGTCCTGGCCCGTCGGCTTGCCGATCTCGGCGGCCTCGGCCGCGGCGTCGAGGATATCGTCCGCGACCTGGTAGCTGTGGCCGATGCAGTCGCCGAGGCGGCGCCAGGCGTCGACGTCGCCGCCGGAGACCACAGCGCCCGCTGCCGTGGCGGCGATGAACAGGGCACCGGTCTTGGCCCGGTGGTAGCGCTCCAGGTCGACCCGGGACTCGCACTCCCAGGCCTGGCCGGCGCAGATGCCGTGGGGCGCGCCCACGCCCTCGGCGATCACTGCCAGCAGCGGCGGCAGCCGGGCCGGATCACCGGCGGCGGCGCGGCCGAGGGTCTCGAAGGCGGCCACGATCAACGCGTCGCCGGCCAGCAGCGCGAGCTGCTCGCCGAAGGCCTGGTGTACCGAGGGCTTGCCCCGGCGCTCGCTGGCGTTGTCGAAGCAGGGCATGTCGTCGTGGACGAGCGAGGCGCAGTGGAGCAGCTCGATGGCGGCTGCCGCGGCGCGGGTGAGCGCGGGGTCGCCGCCACCGTTGGCGGCGGCCACCGCCATGCACAGCTGGGGCCGCACGCGGGCACCGCCGGGGAAGACAGCGTACTGCAGCGCCCGCGCCAGCTGCGGCGGACAGGCATCCCCCGCTGCCAGGGTCACGGCGTCCTGCAGCGCCAGTTCGTAGCCGGGGAGCCCCTGTGCCTCGATCTTGCCCATCGCACCACCTTCCCTTTACACCCGCGAGAGAGCCCGCCGGTCTGTCCAGTTTTATTGACAGTATAGACTGTAATTTAAGTTAGACATTGCTAGACTGCAAGGAACTTCGCTGATCCAGGACAAGAAGCGATGCTCGAGCGCGCGGCCGCACCGGCGCCCGGGTTTGCCGCCCCGGTCACCCCCGGCGGCTACCACTGGTGGTACCTCGATGCCATGAGCGACGACGGCGAACACGCCCTCACGGTGATCGTGTTCGTCGGCAGCGTTTTCTCCCCCTATTACGCCGCCGCCCGGCGCCGCCTAGCCGCGCCGGACCCGGAGCAGCACTGCGGCTTCAACGCGGTGCTCTACAACCCCCGCCGCAAGCACTGGGCCATGACCGAGCGCGGCGCCGGCGATCTCCGCCGCGACAGCGAGCAGCTCAGCGCCCGCGGCTCGTCGATCCGCTGGCAGGGCCGGCAGGTGAGCGTCACCCTCGACGAGGTCACGGTCCCGCTGCCTGGCCGCCTGCGCGGCCGCATCGAGCTGGAACTGCCGGGCATCACCGCCACGGAGTACGCCCTCGACCCGGCCGGCAAGCACCGCTGGTGGCCGATCGCACCGAGCTGCCGCGCCCGGGTCAGCATGGAGAAACCGGGCCTCAGCTGGGAGGGGCACGGCTACTTCGACAGCAACCGCGGGGCCGAGCCGCTGGAGCGGGCGTTCCGGGACTGGGACTGGTCGCGGGCGCCGCTCGCCGACGGCGGCAGCCTGGTGCAGTACCACGCGCGGCTGCGCGACGGCAGCGAGCGCCTGCTGGCGCTGCGCTTCGGCGCCACCGGGGCAGTTACGGAGCTCTCCCCCCTGCCAACGCAGCCGCTGCCGCGCGCCACCATCTGGCGCATGGCCCGCAGCACCCAGGCCGACCCCGGCACCCCGGTCACGGTGCGCCGCACCCTCGAGGACACGCCCTTCTACTCGCGTTCGCTGCTGGACTGTCGCGCGCTCGGCGAACCGGTGACCGCCGTGCACGAGAGCCTGGACCTGGACCGCTTCAGCCGGCGCTGGGTGCAGCTGCTGCTGCCCTTCCGGCTGCAGCTGCAAGAGCATTGAAGGCTCGCGCAGGTGCAAATATTGACAACTTATAGCTC
>CAJWWA010000037.1 GCA_913048495.1 uncultured Halieaceae bacterium | reverse complement strand
CCCGCCAGTCGCCAGCGTTCACGCCGCTTCTGCTCATCGCTCTTGTTCCAGGTCACGCTGCCCAGCAGCGGCAGACCCGTTGCGACGGCCAGCATGCGCGCATCACTAACGATGGGATGAATCAGGGAAAGGCCCAGCGCGAGCGCAACACCCGCACCGAGGGCAACCACCAGCACGCCGGCGTTGAGCAGGAGCTTGTTGGGCTCGCTGGGCTTGCTGGGCACGAACGGCGGATCGACAACGCGGAAGCTGACATCACCGGCGCTGTTCTCCACGTCAGAGGAAATACGCGCGGACTCACGCCGCTGCAGCATCTCCTCGTGCTGCTGGCTGAGCACACCATAGTCACGGCTGAGTTGCTTCAGCTGTGCCTCGACCTCGGGAATCGAGTTCACTTTCTCTACCAGCGTTGCAACGCGCTCTTCGTACTCATTCACGCGAACGGAGAGTTCGGCGACGCTGGCATCGGACTCCGCCAGCATGGTGCGCATGCCCTGGTACACCGGGCTGTTGCCGACACCGCTGAAGGTGTTTGCCGCACCCGGCCCCATGGCCTGTAGTTGCTCTGCACGCTCGGTGCGTAGTTCGTCTATCAGGCCCTGCAGTTGGCGAACCTCCGGGTGCTTGTCCGTGTAGCGGGCAAGCAAACTATCGAGCTGCGCTTGCAGCGCCTGGATTCTCGAGTCGATGGGCAGCCCCGTCGGTGCAGCACTGCCGCTGCTGATAAACACCGGCTCCTCACCTTCGATCTGGCGCTGGAGTTCATCCCGGCGATTCTGCTGTTCTCGAAGCTCGAGCCTGGCAGCCTCGAGTGCGCTGCGCGCCGTCTGCAGGCGCGCGTAGTAGTCGCCGCTTTCCCCAGGCAGAACGTCAACATGCTCCTGCTTGAAGCGGGCAAGCCGGTTCTCCGCCTCGACCAGCCGACGCTCAGACTCCGCAATCTGCTTGTCTAGGAAACTCTGCGCGCCTGAGCTGTCTTCCCGCTTGTCATCAAGCGACATCTCGATAAACACGGTGATCAGGGACTGCGCAATCCTCCTGGCCGTTTCGCGATCCCTGTTTGTCACGGCGATGGAGTACAGCGAGGCGTTGCCGCGGATTCCACTGATCGAGATCGAGCTTTCGAGGCGCGAGATAAGTGCTTCCTTCTGCGCATCGTTCGTGACCTGCAGGTCGAGGTCCGTCATGCGGGCAAGCTTCTCGAGGTTCGGCCGGCTGAGCAGCGTCCGGCTCATCATGGCGATGCGCTGGTCGATATTGGGCGTGATCGCCAGCCCTTTCATCAGAGGGCGAAGCACGGAATTGGAATCAACGTAGAGTCGCGCGGTGGCCTTGTAGGACTCGGGCATCTGCGCGACATAGGCCCAGCCCGCCAGCGCGATCACCCAGGCCACGATCAGCGCGGCCCAGCGATGGCGCCAGACACCGAGGGCGTAGCCGTAAACCTGTGCCAGCGCTTCCTGCATGGTCCGGGCTCCCGCGGCTCGCCGCTATCAGAACCAGCTCTCGGCGATGATCACGATATCGCCGGGCATGAGGACCATGTTCGCGGAGATGTCGCCGTCACGCAGGAGGTCGTCGAGGCGCAGGTCGTAGGCGCGCTGCTCGCCGTTATAGTTGCGCACGAGCACCGAGCCATTGCCATCCGCGAACTCGGTCATGCCGCCGACGGCAATCATGAGGTCGAGGAGCGTCATGCGCTGCCGGAAGGGAACGCTGGCGGGCTGTGCGGCCTCACCCACCACGCGCACCTGCTGTTCCGGCACGCCGACGAAGCCATTGACAATCACGCTGACCACCGGCTGGCGCACGTACTCGGCGTAGGCTTTCTCGATGTCCCGGGCAAGCTCGGTGGAGGTGCGGCCGGCGGCCTGCAGGTCCTCGACCAGACGGGTCGTGAACTTGCCGTCCGGGCGAACGATGCCGGTCGTGGTCAGCTCCTCGTTGCCCCAGACGAAGATTTCCATCGTGTCACCCGGGCCGATCACGTACTCGTAATCCGGAACATCGAAGCGCTCCTCGGCGGGAACGGTGGGGTTGCCGCCGCAGGCGGCAAGGCCCAGGGCCAGCACGAGCCCCAGGGGCGCGGCCAGGAGCCGCCGGGTAAACAGTCGAGACGCCGTCATTGTCTTGTTCTCCTCTCCGGGGTTCTCCCCGCTGTTCGAATCAGTATAGACCGCATTGCAAACTGCAAACTATGCGCTCTCCCCTCTTTATCCCCGCTTTATCACTGATCTGTGAAAGCAGTCACAGGCATCCCACCGACTCAGCGCGACAGCGGCCCGAGGCTGAAACCACTCGCCGCCCAGGCCACGAGACCGATGGAGGCAGCCACCAGCAGGCCGGCGACCAGCACGGAACGGTCCTTGCGGGTCGTTTGCGTCGGTGCCGGCGCGTGGCGCTGCTCAGGATTCGTGTTCTCCGCCGGACGAGGGACCGGTGCAACGGGCGGTAATTTGGGCGAGACCGGCGGCGACCCCTGGTCGACGGCCTGCTCGTCCTGCGCCGGTACGGTTTTCGACGCCCGCGCAGCGGCACGTACCGGCATGCTGACGACCCTGGCCCCACCGGCGGCCGCCGCAGGACGGAAGGTTGCATCCTGCTCTTCGGTGTCCTCCTCGGGCTCTTCCTCCCCGGCGGGTTCGCCGGTGCTTACGATCCTCGCCTCCGGGGCAGAGCTGGTTGCAGGCGGTTCATCGGCCTGCTCCATCCCGCTATCTTGATTGTCGCCGCTAACCGGGCTGTCCGGCTTACCCGTATCGCTTGCGGGCTCGGCATCAGCGGCGGGGCCCGGCTCAAAGCTGTCCTTCGCGCGGAAGTCCCTCGCAGTGAAACCGCTGCCCGCAGCGAGATTCTCTTCCTGCAGCTCGCCAATGACTTCCTTTACATCAGCGACTTCCACCTTGTGGCGCCCCTCGACCGCGCAGTGTAGGAAAAGTCGGCTGCAGATGAGATTGATTCGCCGGGGGACGCCCTCGCTGAACTTGTAGATCAGCGGGTATACCGCGGTGCTGATCGCGGGGTCACCCTGCCAGCCCACCCGCTCCAGCCGGTGCTTGATGTAGGCCTCGGTCTCTTCGGCCTCCAATGGGCGCAGGTGGCTGGCGGCAACGATGCGCTGGTGCACCTGCTCGAGCTGGGGGCTGAGGATCAGTTCCCGGAGCTCCGGTTGACCCAGCAGGAAGATCTGCAGGATGGGGCGCCCCCCCACCTGGATATTGGTGAGGAGCCGCAACTCCTCCATGGCGGAGGCGGACAGGTCCTGGGCCTCGTCGACGATCAGCAGTACGCGCTGCCCTTCCCGCTGCCACGCCTTGAAGCGGCGCGTCAGGGCCTGCAGGAGTTCGCCCTTGCGGGTGATCGCCGGGTCGATACCGAACTCGTCGGCAACCACCTTGAGCAGGTCGTCGGCGCCGAGCTGGGTGCAGACGAGGTTGGCGGTGGTGACGTTTTCGCCCGCCAGCTGGTCGACGAGGGCGCCAATGAGCGTGGTCTTGCCGGTACCCGGGCGGCCCGTGACCATCACGAACCCCTCGGCCCGCAGGAAGGCATAGGCCATGTAGGCCCGCGCCTTGCTGTAGGCCCGGTGCTCGTAGGCGAAGCCGTGGTCCGGGCTCAGCCGGAAGGGCTCCTCGGAAAAGCCGTAAAACTGGTCGTACATGGCATCAGCCAGACCCGTAAAACCGAGCATCCATCCTGAACCGCACGGTAGGCCTTGGCAAGCTTCAGCCTGTGCGGCCGCTCACAGTCTGGCGCAAAGCCCGTGGATCCAGTGCGCGGCGCTCAGAGGCGCCAGAGAGGAACGCCGCGCTGGGCCGCCTCGCCGCGGTCCAGTACCCCCTTGATGTCGAGCACCACCCCGTCATCGGCGAGGCGGCCCTCGAGCAGGCCCAGCCCCTGTTCGAGGTAGGCCGCGTGGGGCACGGCGAGGATAACCGCATGGGCCGGTTGCATGGCTTCCCAGGGGACCAGCTCGACCCCGTACTCCTCCAGCGCCTCCCCCGGGTCGGCGAGCGGGTCGTGCACCTGTACCTCGCAGCGGTATTCCGCCAGCTCGCGCAGGATGTCCTCGACGCGGGAATTGCGCAGGTCCGGGCAGTTCTCCTTGAAGGTCAGGCCCAGCACCGACACCCGGGCGCCGGCCACCGGGTGCC
Organism: uncultured Halieaceae bacterium; assembly: GCA_913048495.1. Classification (GTDB taxonomy): domain Bacteria; phylum Pseudomonadota; class Gammaproteobacteria; order Pseudomonadales; family Halieaceae; genus Pseudohaliea. The sequence continues at coordinate 14,233 of CAJWWA010000037.1, read as the reverse complement.
CCCGGGCGGCCAGTTCCTTCACCGTCTGCTCGGCGATGTACTTGCCCATGCCGTCGTTGACGCGCCGGCCGCCGAGGACAACCTGCGGGTGATAGCCCACGCTCTCGGCCTTGTAGGTCAGGTAGTAGGGATCCACGCCGATACAGTGGCCGCCGACCAGCCCCGGGCGGAAGGGCAAGAAGTTCCACTTGGTGCCCGCCGCCTCGAGCACGTCGAGCGTATCGATGCCGAGCTTGTGGAAGATGAGTGACAGCTCGTTCATCAGCGCGATGTTGAGGTCCCGCTGGGTGTTTTCGATGACCTTGGCGGCTTCGGCCACCTTGACGGAGGCGGCCCGGTGGACGCCCGCATCGACGACGCTCTCGTAGAGCGCCGCCACGCGCTCCAGGGTGGCCGGCGTGTCGCCCGACACCACCTTGGTGATGGTCTCGAGCCGGTGCACCTTGTCGCCCGGGTTGATCCGCTCCGGAGAATAGCCGATGAAGAAGCCTTCACCGCTTTCCGGGCCCGACGCACACTCGCGTCCCAGCCAGGTTAGCCCGCTCTCGGCCTCGAGGATCGGCACGCAGACTTCCTCGGTGCAGCCCGGGTAGACGGTGGACTCGAAGATGACGATCGTACCCGGCGACAGGTGGCGGCCCACGGTGCGCGACGCCCCCTCGAGCGGCGAGAGGTCCGGGCGCCGGGCGGCATCGATGGGGGTGGGAACGACCACGACCACGATCCCCGCCTCCCGCAGCCGCGACGGATCGGCCGTGTACTCGAGATGCTCCGCGGCGGCCAGCTCGTCGCTGCTGACTTCGCCGCTCGGGTCCTCACCGGCGCGGTAGCGCGCGAGCTTGGCCTCGTTCAGGTCGAAACCGATGGTGCGGCGGCGGCGGCCGAAGGCCACCGCCAGCGGCAGCCCCACGTAGCCGAGGCCGACGATCGCTACTGTGTCGTTCACGCGTTGCTCGCTCTCTCGTTGTCATGTTCTGCCAGGAACCAGGCCGCCGTGCGCGACAGGCCCGTTGCCACGTCCACGGCCGGGGCGTAGCCAAGCCGCTCCCGCGCCCGCCCGGTATCGGCCAGCGAATGGCGCACGTCACCTTCACGAAAGGGGCCGTAATCTGCGGGCAGCTCCGCCACCCCGGGGTATTCAGCGGCCACCGCATCACGGATGGCGGCATACAGCTCGTTGAGCGTGGTGCGGGCGCCGTAGGCGATGTTGTAGACCGTGTTCACGGCGTCCTCGCGGTCCGTGGTGGCGGCGAGCAGGTTGGCCTGCACCACGTTGTCGACGTAGCAGAAGTCCCGCGAGGTCTCGCCGTCGCCGTTGATGCCGCAGCGCTCCCCGGCCAGCAGCTGCCCGAACCAGCGCGGGATCACCGCTGCGTAGGCCCCCGCGGGGTCCTGCCCCGGCCCGAAGACGTTGAAGTAGCGCAGGCCGATGCTCTCGAGCCCGTAGGACCGGGCGAAAACGTCGGCATAGAGTTCGTTGACGTACTTGCTGACCGCGTAGGGCGACAGCGGCGCGCCGATCACATCCTCCACCTTGGGCAGCCCCGGGTGGTCGCCGTAGGTGGAGGAGGACGCCGCGTAGACCACGCGGCGCACGCCCGCATCGCGGGCCGCCACCAGCACGTTGAGGGAACCGTCGACGTTCACCGCGTTGGTGGTCAGTGGATCCTCGAGGGAGCGCGGGACGCTGCCGAGGGCGGCCTGGTGGAGAGCATAGTCCACCTCGTCCGCTGCCCTGCGGCAGATCGACAGGTCCCGGATATCACCCTCGATAAACAGAAAGTCGGCCGCAGGCCCGGCCTCGCGCCGGACCCGCTCGAGATTGCGCCGGTGGCCGGTGGCGAAATTGTCGAGGCCGACCACGCGCTGGCCCAGGGAAAGCAGTCGGGCGGCCAGGTGCGAACCGATGAATCCGGCGCAGCCGGTGACCAGCCAGGTCGCCGGCTGTTCCCGAAGCGAGGCTTCAACGGTCTCGATGGGCGACATCCCCACTCCCTTGTCTCTGCAACCCCACCCCCGGCGCTTTTTGTGCGCGGTGTCTCGTCCGGGCGCGCAGGTCGTTTACAGCCTTGAGCGGCGAGTATAGGGTCTGGGAGTCTGTCGGGCCACGCCGGTGCCGTGACCGGCGGCACAGTTTGAAGCACGCGCCGGCCGGGCTTGCCCGGACCGCTAATCGCCATGGGAGGAGGTTGCCTTGGGCAACATCGGCCTGTACACGTACCTCGTTGCCGCCGTCGCCTTTGCGTTGCTTGCCGTGCTGATCATGGTCCAGCAGCGGCGAACGGCTGTAGGGCCGGCGCTGCTCGCGGGCTGCAGTGCGACGGCACTCTGGGCGGGCACGGTGGCCCTCGGTACGCTGGCCGAGTACCCACCGCTGGCCGCCATCCAGTTGACCGAGGCCGCCCGAAACCTGGCCTGGCTGTTCCTGCTGGTCCAGCTTCTCTGTTTGCAGAACGGCGGCGATCCCTGGCGCTGGCAGGGCCGCCGCTGGCGGGGCACGTTCGCCCTCTTCACCCTGGCGCTCCTCGTCGTCGCCGGGCTTCGAGGGCTCGCTGGCGCCCGCTCGGCGCTCGGGCTCAGCGTCAGCACCTATCACAACACCATGCTGGCCATCTCGCTGCTGGTCTCGCTGGCCGGGCTCCTGCTCATAGAGCAGCTCTACCGCAACGGCACGCAGGCGGAGCGCTGGTCGCTGAAGTACCTCTGCTTCAGCCTGGGCACGCTCTGGGCCTATGACTTCTTCATGTACGCGGAGGCGCTGCTCTTCCGGCAGCTCGATGCCAACCTCTGGCAGGCCCGCGGCCTCGTCACCGCGCTGGTCACCCCGTGGCTGGCCGTCGCCATCGCCCGCAACCGCGACTGGCAGCTGGAACTGCACGTATCGCGGCAGGTAGTGTTCCACACCGTCACGCTGATGGGTGCGGGCGTCTACCTGCTGGGGATGGCAGCCATCGGCTACTTCATCCGCTTCCTCGGCGGCAGCTGGGGCGGAGTGCTGCAGGTCGGCTTCCTGGCGGCGGCGCTCGGGCTGCTGGCCAGCCTGCTCTTCTCCGGCAAGCTGCGGGCCCAGCTGCGGGTGCTGCTCAGCAAGCACTTCTTCAGCTACCGCTACGATTACCGGGAGGAGTGGCTCAAGTTCACGCAGGCGCTCGCGGCACTGAGCGACAACGTGGCCGAAGGGATCATCGCCACCATGGCGCCGCTGGCGAGCAGCCCCGCCGGGCTGCTCTTCGCCGCCGGCGACGGCGCGCCGCGGCTGCTGGCGCACTGGCAGATGCCGCCGCCGGGTCGGCGACACGAGGGTCTGGGCAATCTCCCGGCCTGGCTGGCACGCACCGACTGGGTCATAGACCTGCGCGAGCTGCGGGAGAAGCCGGACCTGTACCAGGGCCTGGCCCTGCCCGCCTGGCTGCAGGCCGACGAACAGCTGTGGCTGATCATCCCGCTGGTCTTCCGCGACAGCCTCGAGGGCATCCTCATGCTGCGCCGCTCCGACCTCAAGGAGCGCCTTAACTGGGAGGACCGCGACCTGCTCAAGACCGCCGGCCGGCAGGCGGCCAGCCACCTGGCGCAGCACCTCGCCGCCGAGGCGCTGGTCGAGGCGCGCCAGTTCGACGCCTTCAACCGCCTTTCGGCCTACGTGATCCACGACCTCAAGAACATCCTCGCGCAGCAGTCTCTGATCGTCTCCAATGCCGAGAAGCACCGCGACAACCCGGCCTTCATCGACGACATGATCGCCACGGTGGGGAATTCCGTGACCCGCATGCAGCGGCTGATGGAGCAGATGCGCTCCGGCGTGCGCAGCGCACCGGCGGGCCGGGTCGACCTGTGCCCGCTCCTCGAGCAGGTGGCTGCCGAGCGCGCCGAGGCAAGACCGGCCCCGACGCTGGAATGCGCGGCCGATGCCTGCCCGGTGGAGGCCGACCGGGATCGCCTGGCGACGGTTTTCGGCCACCTGGTGCAGAATGCCCAGGAAGCGACTCCCGACGATGGCGAGGTCCGCCTGTCCCTCACCTGCAGCGAGGGATGGGTCACGGTCGCGGTCAGCGACAGCGGCCGCGGTATGGACGCGAGCTTTCTTCGCGACCGGCTGTTCCGCCCCTTCGACTCCACCAAGGGGCTGACGGGCATGGGCATCGGCGCCTTCGAGAGCCGCGAGTACGTGCGCCAGCTCGGCGGGGATATCGAGGTGGAAAGCACGCCCGGCGAAGGCACGATATTCCGGGTACGGATACCGGCGCTTGCGCAGGAAGGTGCTGACGAACCGGCACGAACCCCGGCAGCCGCTCCGATTGCGATTGACCTCAAGACCGGCTGAGCATAGACAGGGTAGAACGACGATGGCGAAAGACACGGCCCGACACCTGCTGGTGATCGAGGATGACAAGGGGCTGCAGAGCCAGCTGCGCTGGGCCTTCGACGGTTACGAGGTGGTGGTCGCGGGCGAGCGCGCCGAGGGCATCGCCGCCCTGCGCCGCTACCAGCCCGGCGTTGTCCTCCTGGACCTGGGGCTGCCGCCGGACCCGGGCGGGGTCACCGAGGGACTGGCAGCGCTGGCCGAGATCCTCAGCCTGGCACCGGAGACCAAGGTCATCGTGGTTACCGGCGACAACGACCGCGCCAACGCGGTGAAAGCCGTCGCCGGCGGCGCCTACGACTTTCACCAGAAGCCGGCCGATCCGGAGCTGCTCTCGCTCCTCGTCGACCGGGCCCAGCACGTCTACGAACTGGAGGTGGAGAACCGGCGCCTGCAGCGCAGCGAGGAGAACATGCCGCTGGCGGGCATCATTGCCACCAGCCCGGAGATGCTCAAGGTCTGCCGCACCGTCGAGAAAATCGCGTCCACGGACATCACCACCCTGCTCCTCGGCGCCTCGGGTACCGGCAAGGAGCGCTTCGCCCGGGCACTGCACGACCTCAGCCCGCGCGCCAAGGGCAAGCTGATCGCCATCAACTGCGCCGCCATTCCCGAGAACCTGCTGGAGAGCGAGCTCTTCGGCTACGAGAAGGGCGCCTTCACCGGGGCCAGCCAGACAACCCCCGGGAAGATCGAGTACGCCGATGGCGGCACCCTGTTCCTCGACGAGATCGGCGACCTGCCGCATGAGCTGCAGGCCAAGCTGCTGCGCTTCCTGCAGGAACGGGTCGTAGAGCGCGTGGGCGGACGCAAGGAGATCCCGGTGGATACGCGGGTCGTCTGCGCCACCCACCAGGACCTCGAGCAGCATATCGCCGACGGACGCTTCCGCGAGGACCTGTACTACCGGGTCAGCGAGATGACCATCCGCATTCCCGCGCTGGCCGAACGCACCGGGGACGCGCTGGTGCTGGCCAAGGCCTTCCTCGCCCGCTTCGCCGGGGAGCATGGGGCGCCCGTGAAGGGCTTCGACGAGAGCGCCATGAACGCCATCGAGCACTACAGCTGGCCCGGGAACGTCCGCGAGCTCGAGAGCCGTGTGAAACGCGCGGTGATCATGGCCGAGGGCAGCCAGGTGACGGCCGAGGACCTGGAGCTTGCCGACCTCGCGGAGACGGACGGCAAGGAACTGCCGCTGAACCTCCGCCAGGTCCGGGAAACCGCCGAACAGCAGGCGATCATCCGCGCCATGGGCTACGCCGGGGGCAACATCTCCGAGGCAGCGACGCTCCTCGGCATCACCCGGCCCACGCTCTACAGCATGCTGGACAAGTACGGCATGAAATAGGGGCAGGGAACGCCCTCAGCTCTGCCCGGCCAACTCCGCCAGCAGCTCTTCCGCCCGCTGATCGACCGCGGCGACGATCTGCCCGGCCACCGCCCGGAAGGTCTCCCCGTCCGCGAAATAGGGGTCGGGAATGTCCCCGGCGGGGTCGAGCAGCAAGAGCTGCGGCAACCCGGCACCGGCCAGCGCAACGAGCTCGTCAGCGTGGCTTTGCTCCATGACCAGGATACGGTCCGCCCCGGCCAGCAACGCGGGCGTCGCCTGCCGCGCGCGGATCCGCGGCAGGCGCGCTCCGAATTCGACTAGCAGTGGCTTGAGTCTCGGATCCGGCGCGCGGCCCGGCGCTGCGACCCGGGTGCCCGCCGAGGTGACCGCGATGCGACGCCCAGCCCTCGACCGGGCGAGACGATCCCGCAGGAGCGCCTCGGCGAGGGGCGAGCGACAGACGTTGGCCGTGCACACGATGAGCACTCGCAAAGTCGGCGGCCTGAACAGCCCCCACATCATTCGAGGGCACGGCCGCGCGGCTGCGCGGTGACGACCGCGAGGAAGAAGAAAAACAACCAGCTGACCCGCGCCGCATCCATGGGAGTGCCGAAGATTCCTATCAGCATGAGGCCGATAATGGCGCTGCCGAGCCCGGCCAGCAAGGGCTCGCCGGCCGCGAGGCGGCTCGCGCGGACCAGACCGGTATAAAGGGCAGCGAGAAAGGCAGCAAGGCCGAGCCAGCCGGTCTCGAACCAGACCTGGAGGGGCGTGTTCTTCACGTGCCAGGGCAGGTGCGCGAAATCATTGTAGAAAAACCAATGTTCCGTGCCGGCGCGGAAACGGCCGTTGCGCAGGCCACCCTGATCGCCGCCGAGCAGGTCCACGGCGCGCACATCAAGGACGGTGCCCCCCTGCAGGTTCTTCAGGTAGAGCAGTGTCGGCCAGCGGGCCCAGGGCGGGCGCGAACCGACACGCGCCGAGGACAGGTCCACGGAGACACTGGAAAAGGCCTCACCGGTTACCGGAATACGCAGTGACTGCGCGGCACAATTCGCCATGAAGTTGCTGGCAAAGATCAGGTTCCGTTCGCACAGGAAGACAACCAGGCGGCCCCCGGTTTCACTTCGTACCTCGGCCGTGAAGCGGTAAGTGGTTGCGGGCTCGATGCGCACGCGCTGCCCGAAAGCCAGGTCGCTGCCGGCACCCAGGCGGAGGTAACCGCCTGCGTCGCGACGCACCGCGAAACTGCCCACGTCCGCGACCGTATCGGGAAAGGTCGCAAGGTAGTGCCGGGGAAAGCTCCCCACGCCGTTGCCTAGCCAGCGCTCCCGCCAGCCGTCACCCCCGGCCTCGACCACCCGGGACCAGTGCTCGAGGCGCGTGCCGAAATCGCGGCCGACACTCTCCATCCGGTTGCTGAACTGGTAACCGCCCAGGGCCAGCGCCACCACGCCACCGACCGCCACGAGCACACCGGTCGCCAGCACCCGGTCGCCCTCGCGCCAGTTCGCCAGCGCTGCCTGTGCGCCGCGGGTCGCCACCGCGCTGCCAACGAGCAGCGCCACAAGGAGCGCCGCCCCACCCGGCGACGGGGTGACCCAGCGACTGCTGGCATGGGCCCAGAGCGCCCCCGCCAGGAGCGCAGCGGCAGCGGGTAGCAGCCAACGCAGTGCCAGCCCGCGGCCCGCCAGGTAGGCTACTCCCTGCAACCCGGCGAACGCTGCCAGTGCGTAGCTGCCACCGAGGCGGAACGCGGCCAGTCCCGCTGCAGCCGCCAGCGGCAGGGCCAGTAGCAGGGCTGCACGCGATGCTGCACCGCCGGCTACGCGAAAACGACCCAGGTACACCAGCCAGACGGCGTAGACGACGCACACCATGGCCACGGCCACATAAGTCGTTCGCGTGAACCCCACCAGGGTGCACCAGGCAAGCCCCATGGCTGCCAGGGCTGCGACACACCGCGCTGCGGGCCGACGCCATTGCACGAGGGCATGAAGCGCCAGGGGCAGGAGCAGGACGATCATCCCGTCAAGCACCTCGCCGCCGGTGTGCATGTCGGAGAAGATGCCCGTCACCCGGTAGGAAGCGCTGAGATCGAGCAGCGAGTTGACCACGTGATACCAGGCACTGCCGGCGAGGAGGACGCCCAGCGTACCGCGCTCCCAGAGCACGACCAGCGTCAAGGCGAGCGCCGCAAGACACGCACCCGCCAGCAGCGCATCGACAGATGCGCGGGGGGCTTCTCGATACTGCACGAGCCAAAGCGGTGCCAGGAGCAGGCCCCACAGTACGCCGCGCAGCAGCTTGTAGCCGTATGCGGGCAGGTAATAGGGATTCCCCTCGACGGTACCGGGTGGGAACAGGAATACCTTCCACTCGTCGAAGCCGAGGCAGAGCAGTGCCACGTAGGCCAGGAGCGGCAGCAGGGCCAGGCGTGGGCGGAGCGTGACCAGTGGCAGCCGCCCAAGCAGCAAGGCGAGCCCGAGGGTAGCGAGGAGCAGTGCGTCGAGCTCGTTGAACAGGAAGCGACCGGTCCAGGTCACGAGGTCGAGAGCGACCGAGGCCAGCGGCAGTACCAGCAGCCAGGCCCTGGGCCAGCGGCCGAGCGCTGCGAGATAGGTGAACGCAAGCGCCAGGAGGGGTACCTCGAAGCGCGGTAGCGACCACAGCGCGATCAGGCCCTGGGCGAGCAGGTAGAAGCCGAGAACACGCCCGGCGATCGCGAGTGGATCGAGGCCGGACGGAACCAGGTGGCGCGCGGGAGTCAGGGGGAAAGCTGCGCCAGCAGGTCGTGGAGATAGCGCACGGGGATGGCGTAACTGATCCCCGACGGCCGTTCCAGCACCGCCTCGCGCGATTCCTTGACGAAGACGCTGTTGACCACACCGATGACCTCGCCGGTGCCTGCGAGATAGACCGGACTGCCGCTGTTGCCGGGGTAGGCGACGGCATCGAGCTGGAACACGTTGAAGGGTTCGCGGCGCGCACGCAGCTGCGCCGGCGACAGGTCGCGGGCGCTGTCCGCGACGCGGGCCATGGGGGTGATCGCGGACACAATCCCGCGATGGGTCACCGGAAAGAGGCCCAGCACCGCGCCGATGGGAAAGCCCGTGAAGGCCACCTCTTCGCCCTCGCGCACACCACCGCCATCCCCCAGTGGCAGCGTAGCCAGGGGTTCGCCCTCGATCCGCAGCAGGGCGAGGTCGTGCGCCGGGTCGCGGGCGACCACCCGCGCTTCGCGCACCCGCGCGTCCCGGCCGCGGCCGGCGAAGACCGCGAGCACCTGCCGGTTCTCGTAGTCGAGGAGTTCGGGCAGCACGTGGCTGTTGGTGACCACCAACCGCCCGTCGCCGACGGCGAAGCCAGTGCCGCGCAGCTGGTTGGGACGCTCGCCGCCGATCGGCTGCCGCGGGGGGTAGGCAGTGCCGACACCGACCACCGCGGGACGCACACGGTCGATGACGTCGGGCAGGCCCGCCGCCCAGCCCTGGGGGCCCAGCAGGAACAGGGCAAGGACGGCGAGGCAGGCGCGCATGGCGGTGTCCCGGGCGATGGAGTTCACAATTTCCACACTTGCTCCGACATCGGCGCTTGTCTGCGAACCGCGCGGCGCCGACACTAGTCGCGAGACCTTAGCCTCATGGAGCCGCCGGCGCAATCCGCCCCGGTACAGACACCGCATGATCGAGCAGCTGCATCACCTGGTCGAACAGCAGGCGCGGCGGGAGCCCGCGGCGCCCGCGCTGCTGTTCCGGGACCAGGCCCTGGACTATGCCGCGCTGAGCGACGCGAGCCGCGCGGCCGCCCATGGTTTCCTGCAGCAGGGCGTCGAGGCCGGCGACCGGGTCGCGGTCTACCTCCCCAAGCAGCCGGAGACGGTCATCGCGCTGCTCGGGGCCAGCACCGCCGGTGCCGCCTTCGTACCGGTCAACCCGGCGCTGAAGCCAGCGCAGGTCGCCTATATTCTGGCGCACTGTGCGGTGCGCTGCCTGGTCACCTCGCGACAGCGCTGGCAGGCGCTGCGTGAGGCGGTCGGGGAATGCCCCGCACTGCAGTCCGTTGTGCTCGTGGACGAGCCTGCCGCCGACGAGGCGGATGCCCGGGCAATCGGCTGGGCCCGCCTGCTCGATGCACCACCCGCCGAAGCGCACCGCCGCATCGACCGGGACGTGGCTGCGATCCTTTACACCTCGGGGAGTACCGGGAAGCCGAAGGGCGTCGTGCTCTCTCACCGCAACCTCGTCGCCGGGGCCGAGAGCGTGAGCAGCTACCTCGGCAATACACCGGAGGACCGGATCCTCGCCGTGCTGCCGCTGAGCTTCGATGCCGGCCTGTCGCAGCTGACCACCGCGTTCTGCGCCGGCGCCTCCGTCGTGCTCATGGACTACCTGCTGCCGCGGGACGTGCTGCGGGCGCTGGTGCGCTACCGCTGTACCGGCCTGGCCGCGGTACCGCCGCTGTGGAACCAGCTCGTGCAGCTCGACTGGCCCGAGGAGATCGCCGGGACGCTGCGCTACGTGACCAATACCGGCGGCGCCATGCCCGTGGCCACGACCCGGCGCCTGCAGGCCCTGCTCCCGTCGACAGACATCTTCCTGATGTACGGCCTGACGGAGGCTTTTCGCTCCACGTACCTGCCGCCCTCCGAGCTCGACCGCCGCCCCGAGTCCATCGGCAAGGCCATCCCGAACGCGGAAATTCTCGTCGTCGACGCCAACGGCAACCCCTGTGGCCCCGGCGAGCCGGGCGAGCTGGTGCATCGCGGCGCCCTGGTGGCGCTGGGCTACTGGAACGATCCGGAGAAGACCGCCGAGCGCTTCCGCCCCTGCCCCGGGCAGGACCCGGCGCTGCCCGTGCCCGAGCTCGCCGTCTGGTCCGGGGACCAGGTCGTCCGCGACGAGGACGGCTACCTCTACTTCGTCGCCCGCAAGGATGACATGATCAAGACCTCCGGCTACCGGGTCAGCCCCACGGAGGTCGAGGAAGTGGCCTACGAGAGCGGCCTGGTGGCGGGCGCGGCGGCCCTCGGGCTGCCCCACGACATGCTCGGGCAGGCCATCCTGCTCGTGGTCACCGCCGCGCAGGGCACGGAGGATGACCTGGCGTCGGCCCTCGCCGAGCGCTTCCGGCAGGCGCTGCCCAACTTCATGCAGCCGCAGGCCATCGTGGTCCGCGATGCCCTGCCGCACAACCAGAACGGCAAGATCGACCGGCGCGCCCTTGCCGAGGAGTACCGTGACCGCTTCCTGGAGGCTACCCCGTGACGCAAGCACCGGCCGACAAGCGGGCGAAGCCCGCGCACCCGCCACAGACCCGGTTTCCGGTAGTCGACAATACGCTGCAGGTCGGCGGTGAACCGGTCACCGCGCTGGCAGAGCGTGCCGACGGCCGGGCCTTCTACGCCTACGACGGAGCGTTGATGCGCGAGCGGGTCGCAGCACTGCGGGCGGTGCTGCCGGCCGGCGTGGAGTTGCACTATGCAATGAAAGCAAACCCGATGCCGGCCGTGGTCAACCACATGGCATCGCTCACCGATGGCCTGGACGTTGCCTCGGCACGGGAGCTCGCGATCGCCCTGGCCTCCGGCACGGACCCGCTCGACATCAGCTTCGCGGGGCCCGGCAAGTCGGACGAGGACCTCGCCGCCGCGGTTGCGGCCGGGGTAATAATCATTCTCGAGTCGCCGACGGAGCTGGAACGCGTTGCGGCCCTGGCGGCCCATGCTGCCGTCGACCCCCGGGTGGCAGTGCGCGTAAACCCCGACTTCGAGCTCAAGGCCTCCGGCATGAAGATGGGCGGCGGGCCAAAGCCGTTCGGGATCGACGCGGAGCAGGTGCCGGACGTGCTCGCCCGCATCGGCGACCTGCCGCTGGAATTCCGTGGCCTGCACATTTTCTCGGGCTCGCAGAACCTGCGACCGGAGGCCCTGGTCGAGGCGCACGACCGCACCGTGGAACTGGCCCTGCGCCTGGCCGCGGCGGCGCCGGTACCCGTGCGCTGGGTGAACATCGGCGGTGGGCTCGGCGTGCCCTACTTCCCCGGGGAACAGCCCCTCGATCTCGGCCCGGTCATGGCCAACCTGGCCCGGCGGGTCGAGGAGCTGCGGGCGGCGCTGCCATCGGCGGCGATCGTCATGGAACTGGGGCGTTACCTGGTTGCAGAAGCCGGCATCTACGTCGCTCGCGTCACGGATCGCAAGGTCTCCCGTGGCCAGGTGTTCCTGGTCACCAACGGCGGCCTGCACCATCACCTCGCCCTGTCCGGCAACTTCGGCCAGATCATCCGCAAGAACTACCCCGTCTGCATCGGCAACCGGGTAGAAAGCGGGGACCGGGAGTCCGTCACCATCGTCGGGCCCCTGTGCACCCCCATGGACTTGCTCGCGGAGCGCATGGAGCTGCCCCGGGCGGACATCGGCGACCTGGTCGTGGTTTTCCAGAGCGGTGCCTACGGCTTCAGCGCCAGCCCGCACGGCTTTCTCAGCCACCCCGAGCCCCTGGAATTCTTCCTGCCGGGCTGACCGCTGCGATGCGTGTCACAAATTTTGACACGCAACATGCAATGTCACGGGGAGCTGCTATGTTTATTAGCCTGACATGATGAACGGCGAACTGGTTCTTGCAGTCCGCCCGCATCCAGAACAATCAGTGTCGGGCCCCGATCCCGGCGCAGGAGCAACTCACCATGAACGCCGGTACTCTGCTCGGCACGGCGCGCGTCTTCAATCACCACATCCACGTCGCCTACTACTGGCTTGCGTTCGTGGATGCCGTGCTTTTCTTCGGCGCGTGCTACCTCGCCTCCTACTTCTATTTTCTACCCGAGCCCCAGCTTCTGCCGGGCCACCTGGAAACGCTGCCGGCGCGCGCCGCGACCTTCACGGTGATGACCAGCGCCGCCCTGTTCTCCATGGGCCTGTACCAGCCCCGGCTCCGGGAAGGGCCCAACGGTATCCTGCTGCGCACGCTCGGTGCCTTCGCGATGATGACCCTGGCGATGGCTTTCCTGTTCTACTTCCTGCCGGCCCTGCACCTCTGGCGCGGCGTGTTCGTCTACGCCGGGACCATGTCACTGGTCGCCTGCCTGACGACGCGATCGCTGTTTACCCGCACCGTGGAGCTCGACGCCTTCAAGCGCCGGGTGCTGGTGCTCGGCTCCGGCGATACCGCGAAGCAGATCATCGACCGCATGCGCCGCAAGAGCGACCGGCGCGGGTTCCGGGTTCACGGCTTCCTTCGCTTCAGCGGCGAAGAGACATCGGTGGAGTCCGGTAAGGTCTTCACTCTCGACCGGCCGCTGTCCGACTACGTCCGCGACAACGACATCCAGCAGCTGGTGGTCGCCCTCGACGACCGCCGCGAGTTCCTGCCGGGTGACGAGCTCATGCGCTGCCGCACCATGGGTGTCGACGTGGTCGATATCCTCGACTTCTTCGAGCAGGAAGCCGGAAAAATCCTGGTGAACCATGCCCAGCCGGAGTGGTTCATCTTCTCCCAGGGATTCCGCAACGGGAATCTGTACGCGATCTTCAAGCGCGCCTTCGACATCGGCGCGGCGTTCTTCCTGCTCATGCTCGCCTGGCCGTTCATGCTGGCGACCGTGCTCGCCATCTGGTGGGAGGACGGCATCGGTGCGCCGGTGATCTTCCGGCAGCGGCGGGTGGGCCTGGGCGGCAAGATCTTCGAGGTCAAGAAGTTCCGCAGCATGACCGTGGACGCCGAGGGCGACGGCAAGGCCCGCTGGGCAACCCCCGGCGACGCCCGGGTCACCCGTGTCGGGGCGGTCATCCGCAAGCTGCGCATCGACGAACTGCCGCAGATCACCAACGTGCTCGCCGGCGACATGGCCTTCGTCGGCCCGCGACCCGAGCGCCCGGAGTTCGTCCGCGAGCTGGCGGAGGAGATCCCCTTCTTCGACAAGCGCCACTGCGTGAAGCCCGGCATCACCGGCTGGGCCCAGCTGAACTATCCCTACGGGGCGTCCGTGAACGACGCCCGCTGCAAGCTCGAGTTCGACCTCTACTACGTCAAGAACCAGAGCCTGTTCCTCGACTTCCTGATCCTCCTGCAGACCGCCGAGGTCATCCTCTTCGGCAAGGGCGCACGCTGAGGGCCGGCCGCCTGCCCCGAACGGGGCAGGCCGTGTCACCAGACTTTACGTTTTTTCGCACCCGCGGCGGTTGTTCGCACCGTCACGCTTTTGTAACCTTCATGTCACAGGAAAAACATGCAGCTGGCCTGCATCTTGCTCTTCGATGACCAGCACCCCCCAAGCAACCGGGAGAGCAATGCCCTGATGGACGCGATCCTCACGCTCGTCAGCATTCTAGGCCTAGGCGCACTCATCATCTCCGTTTACATCTTTGCGGTTGCCGCGCGACGTTTCGTCAGCGAAGACGACTATGAGCAGTACGCAGCGCGCGCAGACTGGGTGCCGCGCAGCGGCCAGGACCGGCGCCAGAATTCCAGGCCCGTCCTGTTTCCGATCACCATCGACGGCGAGCTGATCACCGAAGACCGGCGCCAGGGCGGTGACCGCCG